>WQTS01000132.1 GCA_009786185.1 Bacteroidota bacterium | reverse complement strand
ATCACTTCCCTTACTATTCCAAGCGGAGTTACAACTATTGGTTCAAGCGCGTTTAGAAATATGACAAGTTTAACTACTGTTAATTTTAATGCGACTAACTGCACTACTATGGGAACTTCGAATTGGCCTGTATTTCAGGGATGCGTAGCGTTTACTACTTTGAATATCGGCAATAATGTGACGAGAACGCCTGCTCATGCTTTTCGCAGTTGCACCAATTTACAACATATTTATGCGAATCCTATCACTCCGCCCATAGCGGTTAATAGTAGCACTTTTGAGGGCATTAATAAAAACACCTGCATTCTTCATGTGCCAACCGGCACCCAAGGCGCCTATTCTACTGCCGATGGTTGGAAAGAGTTTTTCAATATTTTGGAAGAGGCAATGCACCTCATTAACGGGCAAGTTACTGTTGGTGGTAATCCACTTGCAAACGTTACCATTGCCAGTACAGGAGGGGCTTCAGCAACCACTAACATATCGGGCGCCTATTCCATTTCTGTAATTAATGGCGCTACGGTTACCCTTACGCCAAGTTTATCGGGTTATACCTTTACGCCGCCAAGTATTACTTGCGATAATGTTACCAATAATATTAACAATCAGAATTTTACAGCACAGGCTGTTTTTGTTCCGGTAACCAACATTACCGGCGTTCCTACTGCAGCCACAGCGTTTTCGCCGCTTACGCTTACCGGTACGGTAGCGCCGAGTAACGCCACCAACCAGACCATTACTTGGTCAATACAAGATGCAGGCGGTACAGGAGCAACTATAACCGCTAATGTCCTTAACACCCTTAATGTCGGCACTGTAGCAATACGCGCCACTATTGTAAACGGCGCTTCGCCAACAACACCTTATACGCAAGATTTTAATATTACGGTAAGTAAAGCCGTTTTGGGAGGTACGGTTACGGTTAGCGGTAGTGCGGTTTTCGGGCAAAGTCTAACTGTCGTAACAACAGGTTTGACCTCAATACCTTCAGTGACTTTAGGGACATTAACGTATCAATGGAGACGTGGAACTACGAATATTAGCGGTGCAACAAACTCTACTTATTCGTTGGTGCAGGCAGACATCGGCAGCGTAATTAATGTAGTAGTAACAGCGGCAAATTGCAGTGGCAGCGTAACTTCACCCAATACAGCATCAGTCGCCAAAGCCCCTAATACAACACTTCCACCTACACCCACTAAGTTAAGCAGTACCTCCACAAGTATTACGCTACATACAGTTTCGGGCTGCGAGTATAACATCAATGGTGGCGCTTATCAGAGTTCTCCCATTTTTGGCGGATTAACGCCGAGCACTGCTTACACTTTTACGCAACGCTATGCGGAAACGGCTACTCATTTGGCATCACCGGCAAGTTCATCGGCAACATTTAGCACCGAAGCGGGCACGCCACCCGTTTTGAGCGGTACGGTAGCCATTACCGGCAGCGCGGTATTTGGGCAAAACCTTACGGCAATACCCAATTTAACTTCTACGCCTCCGGGCGATTTGGGTGCACTCACTTATCAGTGGAAACGCTCTGATGTTCCCATTGGCTCTAATGTACCTAATTACACTTTAACTCAGGAGGACATCGGCAGCACGATTACCGTAACGGTAACCGCCGCCAATTGTACCGGCAGCGTAACGTCTAATCCTACGGCAGTGGTTACAAAGGCAACGCAAACCGCTCCGGCTGCTCCCATCCTTAGTGGCAAAACGCCCACGAGTATTACGCTTACTATCGTTTCGGGCTGTGAGTACAACATTAATGGCGGCGCATGGCAAGCATCACCAACATTTGCGGGATTAACGCCCAATACGTCTTACGCTTTTACCCAACGAAGAGCGGAAACAGCTACTCATTTTGCATCACCGGCAAGCTTGCCGGCGCATTTTACCACAGACAATACTACCGTTCCGCTCTACACCATAGTATCTTACGTAAATAATCCTGCGTGGGGAACGATTACCCCATACGGTGAAAACAATGTTGAAGAGGGCGGCAGTATTGAATTTACCATCACGCCATACGCCGACTACATTATTGAAGATGTTTTGGTAAACGGCGTAAGTTACGGCGCAATTGAAACATACACTTTCAATAATGTACAAGAAAACGGTGCAATAGCTGTAGTTTTTGCTGCTGATGTGAGTATTGGGACAATTACAAATTACCAATTACGGGTTTACCCGAATCCAACGAGCGGAGAGTTACGAGTTACAAGTTACGAGTTACAAGTTACGGATATTGCGATTTTTGACATTTACGGACGGAAATTACTGTCCCATAAGTCCCCAATGTCCCCCGAAACCACGATAAACATTGCACACTTTCCTACAGGAGTCTATTTTGTAAAAATAGCTACCGAAACAGGACAAGTGGTAAGGAAAGTGGTGAAAGAATAGGGGTAGCATAGAAGAGAATGTACTTTACCTGCTTTCAAAAAATATAATTACGGGAGAGCATTTTTATTTTTTTTGGAGGGGATGAAAAAATTGATGTAAATTTGCGGCGTAATTTTAAAAAACGTAAAGAACAGTTCAGACATGAAAATTATCGTATGTATCAAACAAGTACCCGACACCACGGAGATTAAAATTAATCCCGCTACCGGTACATTAATTCGTGAGGGTGTACCTTCCATTATGAACCCTGATGACAAAGGCGGGCTTGAACTCGCTTTGGAGCTGAAAGACAAACACAATGCGCAGGTAACCGTAATTTCTATGGGACCGCCGCAAGCAGATACCGTGCTTCGTGAGGCGCTTGCCATGGGTGCAGATAGAGCTATTTTGCTCACCGATAGAAAGTTTGCCGGTGCCGATACTTTGGCAACCTCTAATGCTCTTGCCGGCGCTATTCGCAAATTAGAGTACGATCTCATCATTTCCGGTCGCCAAGCGATTGATGGCGATACGGCGCAAGTAGGTCCGCAAATTGCGGAACTGTTGGATTTGCCGCAAGTTTCCTATTTGGAAGATTTGGAATACGACGGTAAAAACAAATTCACCATTCGCAAACAAACCGAAGAGGGGTATGAAATGGTAGAAGTGGACGGAAAACTATTGGTTACCGTGCTCGCATCGGGCTATAAAGCGCGCTATATGAGCGTGAAAGGCATTGTAGATGCTTACAATCGCGAAGTAGAACTTTGGGGTTTCGACAATATTGAAGTTGAGGAACAAAAGTTGGGTTTGGGCGGTTCGCCTACCCAAGTAAAAAAGGCGTTCTCGAAAAGCGCGAAAGCTGCCGGCGAGGTGTATGAGGTGGATGCAGAAGAAGCTGTGGGTATTATTATCAGCAAGTTAAAAGAAAAATTCATCATTAAATAAAAAACGTTATGGAAATTGCACAATATAAAGATGTTTATGTTTTTGTAGAACAACGAGACGGTGAAATTCAAAGCGTTTCGTATGAATTGATAGGCAAAGCCCGCGAATTGGCAGACCAATTGAATGAAAAAGTGGTTGCCATTTTCGCCGGACACCAAATTGCAAACAAGGCGAATGAACTGATAGCGTACGGCGCCGATTGCGTAATTTGCATGGATGCCCCGGAACTGAAAGATTATTTAACAGAGCCTTACACACAAGCTATTACACAATTAATTAACGAGAAAAAACCGAGCATTGTATTGATTGGCGCCACCACTATTGGACGTGATTTAGGCCCTCGCTTGTCGGCACGTTTAATTACCGGATTAACAGCGGATTGTACCAAGTTGGAAATCTCGGAAACTCGTGAATTGCTGATGACCCGTCCGGCATTTGGTGGTAATCTTATGGCAACTATTATTTGCCCGAAGCACCGTCCGCAAATGTCCACCGTACGCCCGGGCGTAATGCGCAAAATGGAACGCGATGCTATCCGAAAAGGTGAAGTGGAAACTTTTGTACCTAAATTCGATGCTTCGAAATTTCGCGTGAAGTTGCTCAAAAAAGTAAAAGAAGATAAAGGTAAAATTGACATTACGGAGGCTAAAATTTTGATTTCCGGAGGTCGCGGCGTAGGTACAAAAGAAAATTTTGAAAAACTACAAGAGTTAGCCGATGTGTTGGGTGCGGAAATTTCATCATCGCGCGCTATGGTAGATGCAGGCATTATGCCTCACGACCGCCAAGTGGGACAAACCGGAAAAACTGTGCGCCCCGATTTATATTGCGCATTTGGCATTTCCGGCGCTATTCAGCACGTTGCCGGCATGGAAGAATCAGAGTACATTGTGGCGATAAATAAAGACAAATTCTCTCCTATCTTCCAAATTGCTGACTTGGGGATTGTAGGGGATGTGAACAAAATTGTTCCATTATTGAAAGAACGTTTACGAATCACGAATTAATAATTACGAATTATGAATTTATTACAAGGAAAAACCGCCTTCATCACCGGCGGAGCGCGCGGTATTGGCAAACAAATCGCGCTTACATTTGCACAACAAGGCGCTAACATTGTTTTTACCGATTTGCAAGAAAACGAAGCGGTTTACGAAACGATTAAAGAAATTGAAAAATACGGCGTTAAAGCATTGTTTTTAGCGTATAATGTTGCCGATTATCAAGCTACGGAAGCGGCAGTGAAACAAGCATTTGATACATTCAACACAATAGATGTTTTAGTAAATAACGCCGGCATTACGCGCGATACGTTGCTGATGCGCATGACCGAAACCGACTGGGATCTGGTTATGAATGTGAATGTTAAATCTGTTTTCAACCACGTAAAGGCGATACAATCTTATTTCTTAAAACAAAGAAAAGGCTCTATCATTAACATTGGTTCGGTGGTAGGTATTTCAGGAAATGCAGGACAAGCCAACTACGCTGCTTCAAAAGCTGCCGTTATCGGGTTAAGCAAATCCATTGCCAAAGAATTGGGCAGTCGCAACATTCGTTGCAACGTAATTGCACCCGGTTTTATAGAAACGGAAATGACGCAAGTGCTCTCTCAGGAAGTGCGAGATGCTTATTTCAAAACAATTTCGCTACGCAGAGGCGGGCAACCGGAAGATGTAGCGAATGCTGCGTTGTTTTTGGCTTCGGATCTATCTGCTTATGTTACAGGGCAGGTGTTGGTTTGTGATGGGGGGATGTAGCCTATCTAATGTTAACATATAACTATAATAATGATTCGAGAAAGCATTAACCGTTGCAGCTGGAGTACAACAGACCCTCTTTACATCAAGTATCACGATGAAGAATGGGGCAAAGAAGTTAATGACGACCATAAAATGTTTGAATTCCTTGTGCTGGAAAGTGCGCAAGCGGGTTTGAGCTGGATAACGATTCTTAAAAGGCGCGATGCCTATCGCGATGCTTTTGCCGGATTTGATGCCGAAAAAGTGGCGCAAATGACCGAACAGGATGTGGAAAATTTGATGCAAAACAGTGGAATTATCCGCAATAGAAACAAGATAAAATCAACAATTACCAATGCGCAACATTTTTTGGCAGTGCAAAAAGAGTTTGGCAGTTTTTGTAATTATTTGAGATCATTTTTGCCCAACGGAAAGCCGGTGATGAATCATTGGAAAACTTTGAGCGAAATTCCGGCTACCACGCCGCTGTCTGATGCCATTAGCAAAGACATGAAAAAACGAGGTTTCAAATTTTTCGGTAGCACCATTTGTTATGCCCATTTACAAGCTGTTGGGTATGTGAATGATCATTTGGAAGATTGTTGCTTTAAATATAAACAATGAAAAAATAAACGAAATCGCTTGTAATATGGGAAATGTAAAATGCATTGCCTTAGTGGCGCACGACAATTGCAAAAAAAACCTGATTGAGTGGGTAGAGTGGAATTGGGAGTTACTAATTCAACATAAATTAATTTGCACGGGAACCACCGGAGGGCTCGTTGAAAAAGCATTAACAAAAAAAATAAAAGCAAACTATTGTACTTGCATTTTAGATATCACAAAGTTAAAGTCAGGTCCTTTGGGCGGCGACCAACAGTTGGGCGCTTTAATCAGCGATGGAGAAATTGACATCCTCATCTTTCTATGGGATCCTATGGAGCCACAACCCCATGATGTAGATGTAAAAGCGCTGCTCCGTATCGCTACTTTATATAATGTTGTATCTGCATGTAACAGAGCTACCGCAGATTTCATCATCTCTTCACCATTAATTGATACAGCCTATAAAGCCGAGGTAACAGACTTCATAAAGTATATTGAACGAAGATTATAATCCCCACATACTCGCACCGCATACCGCATACCTCATACCACCCACCGCATGACCCGCCCCCCATCACTTCTACAATCCATCATTCCCATTGTGTTGCTAATGGGGCTGATATTGTGCAATGTGCTATTTATTTCCGATGATACGTTAAGCGGTGCCAACCAACTTTCACTTTTGCTTGCGGCAGCGGTCGCCACATCATTTGCGTTGTATAATAAAATGTCGTGGAATAACCTAATGAATGGCATTATCAAAGCGATAACCACTTCGTTTCCGGCAATTATGATTTTATTAATGGTGGGCGCTTTGTCTGGCGCATGGATGTTGAGCGGCATTATTCCCACCATGATTTACTGGGGGCTTGAAATATTGCGACCTGCTTATTTCTTGCCCGCGTGCGTGGTGATTACCTGTGCGGTTTCATTAGCAACGGGAAGTTCGTGGAGCACAGTAGCCACCATTGGTGTGGCACTTATTGGAATAGGCTCTGCTATGGGAATTAATGAAGCCTATTCTGCCGGCGCTATCATCTCCGGCGCTTATTTTGGCGATAAAATTTCGCCGCTTTCCGATACTACCAATTTGGTTTCCGCCGTAACAAAAACGGATCTTTTCGTGCACATTAAATACATGCTGCAAACCACCGTTCCTTCTATAACCTTAACACTCATAGGATTTATCCTCATCACTATTTTTACTGAAAATAGTGTTGCCTCTTTAGAAACCGCCCGCCAATTTCAACATTCAATCAGTCAAATCTATAACATTAATTTGGTATTGTTGCTCGTGGTCGTTTTAGTAGTTTTTCTGATTGTTAAAAAAATGCCGCCTGTTCTCGTATTATTTATTGGCGCCATATTAGGAATTATAACGGCATTAATTTTTCAATTTGATTACATAACAGCACTTTGTGGAGGAAATATAACCTTTAGTAGCGTTTATGATGTTTGCATGCGTGCATTATTTGGCGCCATTGTTCCCGAAACAGGAAACCCGGAAATAAACGAGTTGCTTGCCACACGAGGCATGGGCGGAATGATAAATACGATATGGCTCATTATCACTGCTATGATTTTTGGTGGTGTGATGGAAGCCGGACGTTTTTTAGAACGCATTACACAAGCCGTTTTAAACAAAGCAAAATCTGCACAATCTTTAGTAACCTCCGTAACAGGAACTTGCATTCTATTTAATGCGACTACTGCAGACCAATATGTTGCAGTAATGATTCCCGGAAATATGTACGAGGAGGCGTTTCAAAAAGCAGGCTTGGAAAGCAGGTTATTGAGTAGAACATTGGAAGATTCCGGTACTGTTACTTCCGTGCTCATTCCTTGGAATACATGCGGCGCCACACAAGCTGCGGTGCTGAATGTGGCTACTGTTGCTTATCTCCCGTTTGCTTTCTTCTGCTGGATTTCGCCGATTATGACGTTGGTTTTTGTTTGGGCGAAAATTGGGATTAAATGTAAGGACGCAAAATTTTGCGCCCCTACCAACGTTAATCATTAACCATTCATCAAAAATTATGATTACTTATATTAAAGGCACTTTAACCGAAAAAACGCCCGCTTACGTGGTGATAGAAACTGCTGGCGGCGTAGCTTATGGCATTCACATTTCATTAGCCACTTTTTCGCAGCTGAAAGAGACGGAAAATGTGAGATTGTTAACCCATTATGTCATTAAAGAAGATGCACATCAACTATTTGGTTTCTTTAATGAAGAGGAACGAAGCCTGTTTCGCCTGCTTATTTCCGTAAATGGAATTGGTGCAAATACAGCGCGTTTAATTCTGTCTTCATTAAGCACGGATGAGTTGATAAATGCTATTGTTACAGAAGATGTTAGAGTTATTCAAAGCGTAAAAGGCATCGGGTTGAAAACAGCGCAACGGGTGATTATTGACCTGAAAGACAAAATTGGAAAAGCTGCTCCTCAAAATATTGAAAAAATCACAATTTCTTATAATAATAACAGAGTCGAAGCGTTATCTGCATTAGTCTCTTTGGGTTTTGCAAAAAACTCGGTAGACAGTGCGTTAGAAAAAATTGTTCGTGCAGAGGGCACGCACTTATCCATAGAAGAATTGATTAAGAAGGCTTTAAAAGTATTATAAGAATTAATTACACTAATCAACTATCGTGATTTTCTGGAAGCAAGCAAAATTTTACCTTATACCTGCGCTTATTGTATTTGCCTTATACTCGGCAGTTTGGGCTATTCCGGCTCCTGAAGCTTCCTATTATGGTAGTGATATTTCCGAATCATTGTTTTATTCATCCGAAGAGGTTGATGAAATTATTGATTTAAGTGATGTGGTTGACCTCCTTCAAGTGCCGGTTGCACCTAATGATACAAGTTTGCGCACTCCGGTGCCCAAGCCCAATAATAATCCTTTAGAGCAAGAACAGTATTCTCCATTCCATTTGAATACGCCGCCTTCGCTGACTCGTGAAATTGAATATGATCCGGCAACACACTCGTATCGTTTTCAAAACAAGATTGGTTCAACACCTTACGGACCTTCTGCTTCCATGAATGTTAACGAGTATATTGATTATGATTTACAACAAGAAATAAGAGACTATTGGCGCGAAAAAGGCGCTCGTCGTGTTTCAGGACCTAACCGGAGAGGCGGCGGCGGAATTATTCCGCAACTTCGCGTACCCGGAGATGTTTTTGAAACCATTTTCGGAAGTAATATTATTGACATTAGACCTGCCGGAAACGTGGAGCTCATATTTGGTATTATGCACAATGCCAATAAAAACCCCAATATTACGGAGCGCATGCGCAAAAGAACCGATTTTAAATTCGATGCCAAAATTCAATTGAGCTTAATGGCAAAAATTGGAGATAAAGTCAGTTTTAACTTAAACTATAACACTGAATCTAACTTCGACTTCGACAATAAAATGAAGCTCAAGTACGAAGGGAAAGAAGACGATATTATTCAATTACTTGAATTTGGAGATGTTACACTTCCATTAAGAAGTTCTCTTATCACAGGAAGCCAAACACTATTTGGGGTTAAAGCCGGATTAAGGTTTGGAAAACTTGATATTACGGCAGTAGCATCGGAGACTTCATCACAAAGACAAACGATTAATGTTACCGGCGGCGCGCAAACACAAGATTTTTATTTTCGTGCAGATGAATATGAAGATAACAGGCACTTCTTTTTAGGTCAATATTTTAGAAATACCTATAATCAGGCGTTGTCTGAATTGCCGCTGATAGCTTCCGATGTTGTGATTAACAAAATTGAGGTTTGGCGCACCAATATTGGTGCAGCGATAATGGATAATCGTAATATTGTGGCATTTACAGATTTAGGAGAAGCAGAACCTTCCAACAATATGTTTTCACCGGGACAAGGGAAGTATCCTGATAATGCAAGCAATAGACTGCCTGACGAAGTTGACACTTCGCGAATAAGGAATATTAATGAAGTAACTCAAAATTTGAGAAATTTGGGCTTGGTAGCCGGTGTGGACTACGAAAAAGTGGAAAGCGCCCGTTTACTTTCTCCTAATGAATATACCTTCAACTCAAAGTTGGGGTTTATTTCTTTAAATACCCCACTACATTCCGATCAAGTGTTGGCAGTAGCTTTTCAATATCAGGTAATTGGCGATGATAATGTATATCAAGTGGGAGAATTTACCAATGAAGTGTTTGCTCCAAGAGCTCTTCGCGTAAAACTGTTAAAAAGTACCAACTTAAATACGAGAGGTCCGCTATGGAAGTTGATGATGAAAAACGTCTATAGCATTGGCGGATACCAAATTTCACCGGAAAGATTCAGATTAAATGTACTTTTTACAGGTGATAAAGAAGGCGTTCCCAACGGCTTCTTTACCGAGTCTGATAAAAAAGGAATTCCATTAATTCGTTTGATGGGCTTGGATAGGCTGAACCAACAATTAGATCCTTTTCCCGATGGCGTTTTCGACTTTATTGACGGCGCAGATATGAACGGCGGTACGATTGTTTCGCGTACAGGAAAAATCTTCTTCCCAACGATTGAGCCGTTTGGACAAGATTTACGGAATGCTATTTTGGAAGGTTTAGACAAAGGTACTTCCGAATATAATGACAACTTGGCTTGGGCAAACAGATATGCCTTCGACTCACTTTACACCATGACCAAAACCATGGCGCAGCAATTTACCAGCCAAAACAAATACTATCTGGAAGGACAATATCGTTCAGCGTATGGTTCTGAATATCAATTGAATGCTTGGAATATCCCGCAAGGTTCCGTAGTGGTAAATGCAGGCGGAATGAGACTGATTGAAAACGTGGATTATACGGTAAACTACAGTATGGGTACCGTAACTATCACTAATGAAGGTGTTTTAAAATCAGGCACTCCGATTTCAATTTCAGTGGAAAGCAACTCCATGTTTGGGATGAACAAAAAACGCTTCTTCGGTGCGAATGTGGAGTATAATTTTTCTGAAAACTTTATAGTAGGCGCTACTATTTTAAATATGAGCGAACGTCCTATTACACAAAAAGTAAACTATGGCAACGAACCCATTAACAACATGATATGGGGAATGAATTTTGCTTATAGAACCAAACTTCCCTGGGTTACTAAATTCGTTGATTTATTGCCGTTTCATAGTACAACTGCTGAGTCAACTTTTCAAGTAGAGGGAGAATTTGCACATTTTGTTCCCGGACATAACAGAATTATCGGAAAAAAAGGAACTACCTATATTGATGACTTTGAAGGTGCACGATCTTCCGTAGATTTACGCCAATTTTCTTATTGGCATTTGGCTTCTACGCCGCAAGAGCAACGCGACAAGTTCCCCGAAGCATTCATTAATACTACCACTGCTTATGAAGATATGACCACCGAAGAGCGAAGACGACAGTTGGCTTACGGTTACAACCGCGCTCGTTTGTCATGGTATATCATCGACCAGCTTTTCTATAATAACACTACAGCTACTCCTGCCAATATTGACCGTGAGGAGCAATCTAAACCATACGCCCGCGCGGTTTACGAACCTGAACTATTCCCCAAAAAAGAATATGCCAGTACGGCGGTTTCTACTTATATGCCCGTTTTAAACATGGCATTTTATCCTGAAGAAAAAGGACCTTTTAACTATGATGTAGCTGGTCGTGAAGGATTTTCAAGAGGAATTAATGCGGATGGAACTTTAAGAGATCCGGCTTCGCGTTGGGGTGGAATGATGCGCAAATTCGATAATACCGATTTTGAGTCTCAAAACTATGAGTATATTGAGTTTTGGTTAATGGACCCGTTTATTGACAATCCGGAGCACAGAGGAGGAAAACTATACTTTAACTTAGGAGATATTTCGGAAGATATTTTGCGGGATAGTAGGAAGTTTTTTGAAGACGGACTGCCCGCCGACGGTTCGGATGAGAATTGTGACTTTACCGTTTGGGGACGCGTGCCCACCATTCAACAAATTGTGAATGCATTTGAAAACAATGAAAATCGTCGTAATCAAGACGTTGGATATGATGGATTACCCACAATAAGAGAGCGGGATTTTTTTGAAGATACTTATTTGTCACTTTTAAGAGAAACTTTCACCTCAACCTCCGTAGCCTATCAAAGCGCTTGGGAAGACCCTTCAGGAGACGATTACAGGTTTTACAGGGGAACTTATTGGGATGAACGCAGAGCGGGCATCAACGAACGTTACAAGTATTTTAACAATTCGGAAGGAAACTCTACCGAAAATTTTAGAGGAGACCTGACCAATAACGTATTATCCATAGCAACAAGCATGCCGAACAGTGAGGATATTAATAACGATAATACGATGAGCGAAGATGAAAAGTATTATCAATGGAGTGTGGATATTAATCCCAATATGATGGTAGTGGGGCAAAATTATATCAATGATATAATAGATGCTATTCCAGAAAGATTGCCTAATGGCACAAATCCTATTACACGTTGGTATCAATTTCGTATTCCTATTAAAAATCCGGAAGAAGCCATTGGCGCTATCAATGGGTTTAATTCCATTAGGTTTATGCGTGTTTATATGCGGGGTTTTGAAGAACCGATTATCTTGCGTTTTGCTACGTTTGAGTTGGTTCGTAATACATGGAGGTCTTATACACAAGATCTTTTGGAAGATGGAGATTATTTGCCCGGCAATGATGGTAGCAACACCGAATTTTTGGTAGGAACGGTGAATTTGGAAGAAAACGGAACCAGAACGCCCATTAACTATAAAATTCCACCCGGAATTGAGCGTGAAATTGCTTTTGGCGGAATGCAAACCCAGCAGCTTAACGAGCAATCGGTAAGTATGAAAGTGAGAAACTTAAAAGATGGAGATGCTCGTGCTATTTTTAGAGGTGTGAATTACGACATGAGACAGTTTAATAGATTGGAGATGTTTGTGCACGCGGAAAAAATGTTCGAAGATGAAGAGGTTTATGATGGCGATGTAACAGTATTTATCCGTTTAGGCTCCGACTTTACTCAAAACTACTACGAATATGAGATTCCGGCAAAGATGTCGCCGTGGTTTGTTAACGACACCGCGTCTATTTGGCCCTTTGAAAATAGAATGGCTATTATATTAGATACGCTTGTTAATATTAAACAACGTAGAAATATTGCCGTTCGTTATGGGCAACATATTAATATTGCATTGCCATATTCGGAAACTGTGGGCAGAAACAGAGTTTCTGTAGTGGGGATGCCCAACTTGGGAAATGTTACCACCATTATGATTGGGGTGCGGAATCCTAAAAAGAGACACTTAAACGATGGCGATGATATGTTGCCCAAATCGGTGGAAGTTTGGGTGAATGAATTACGATTGTCGGGCTTTAACGACCGGTCCGGCGCGGCAGCATTAGGAAGAATGCGCCTCAATTTAGCCGATTTAGGTGACGTTGCACTCGCAGGAACAATTACAACTCCCGGATACGGTGGCTTGGAACAGTCGGTTACACAAAGACAAATGGCAACTACCTACTCCATCGACTTTGCAACTAACATTGATGGAGGGAAGGTGCTCTTTCCGCAAAATTGGAATATAAAAATCCCGTTCCATTACGATTTCTCCATGCAAGGCGAAATACCGGAGTATAACCCGTTAAATCCGGACGTTAAACTGAAAAATGATTTAAAAACGTACGAAACTAAAATGGAACGAGATTCCATAAGGAAGATTACCAACAATATTGTGAAACGTAACAACGTGAACGTTACCAATGTGCGTAAAGAGCGTAATCTTAGCAAACCGCTAAAACTGCGTCCGTGGGATATTGAAAATTTAGACTTCTCGTATGCCTATTCGCAAGTAAATAAGCATGATGTTGATATGGAATTTGATAACCAAAGACGACATGAAGGGGAAATTGGTTATACTTTTAGCCATAATCCTAAAAATTATAGAGTGGGACAGAAAAAAGGACTAAAATCCCAATGGTTGCAAATTATTAGAGACCTGAATGTTACACCGATTCCCAAGAGCTTTACTTTTAGAACTTCTATTGTAAGAGACTTTAACGAATTTAAGTTCCGTCCTAAAAGCCAAGGAAATATTATTTTGGATACCAGCTTTGTAAAAACTTTTAACTGGCTGAGAAATTATTCATTACAATGGGATATTACTTCGGCTTTGAGATTCACTTACATGGCTAGTGCATCCGCTCGTTTGGAAGAGCCGCAAGGATTAATTGATACCAGAGAGAAAAAAGCGGAAATATGGCGGTCATTTGGTGATGGCGGTCGTATGAATTTTTATGACCAACGTTTTGACATTTCTTACCAGATTCCTATCAATAAAATACCTATATTTAATTGGCTTACAGCAAGTTTTAGATACGCAGGAAATTTTAGATACGCAGGAGCGCCGCTTTCATTGGCAACTTTAGGAAATACGATTGAAAACTCTAATCAAATTCAGATCAATGGACAAGCAAATATAGTTACGTTGTATAACCATGTTCCATATTTGAAGAAGATTAATTCGCCTACGCCACAACGAAGAAGTCCGGCAACCTCTCAAAGACCTGCCCCCGAACCCGATAAAAACAATAAGAAAAAGAAATCGGAAAAAGACAGTTTAAAAGAAAAACCCAATTATGCTAAAATCATTGGAGATGGAACATTGCGCTTCTTTATGATGGTTCGTAATGTAAACCTTAGTTTCAGTGAAGGAAGAGGAACTGTGCTTCCCGGCTACATGCACGAACCTGATTTGTTTGGGATTAACTTTAGGCACAATTCTCCCGGATTTTGGTATGTTTTTGGTGGTCAGCCCAATATTCAACAAATGGCAATTGACGGTAATTGGATTACTCAGGATGGCCGGTTAAATACTGCTTTCCAGCGGAAATTTAATCAAACCATAAACTTTAGAGCTCAGGTAGAACCATTCAAAGATTTTCGTATTGATGTAACGGCGAATCGCGTAGTTACACGCAATTTTACAGAGTTTTTCAGAGCAGATGATCAGGGAAATATACGACGTTTTTCCCCTGTAACAACCGGTAATTTTAACGCCACATTCGTAGGATTAAAAACATTTTTCAGAAATAACGACAAAATTTTTGATGAATTTAGAGCTATTCGTTTAGAGATTGCTGAGCGGGTGGCAGATGAGAATGACAATTCCATAGGTAAGGATTCCGCAGGTTACCCTTCAGGATATAATATACTTTCGCAAGAGGTGTTAATGTATTCGTTCATGTCTGCCTATATGGGTAAGGATGCTCAAAAAATGAAACTCTCCCCATTTTTGTCGGTGCCTTTGCCCAACTGGCAATTGCGTTACAACGGATTAACTAAAATTAAGGCAGTAGGAAAAGTTTTCCAAAACTTCTCTCTTAATCATAGTTATGTTTGTACTTACAATATTGGCAGTTACACATCAAATATTTTGTTTAAAGAAGATAGGGCAGGAAATCCCACCGAACTAGATCCGTTAGGAAATTTTATTCCCCGAAACGATATTGCCCAGGTGGCTATGTCGGAAAATTTCAATCCGTTAATTGGATTTGATATGACCCTGACCAATAGTTTGATGATAAAAGTAGAATACAAAAAAGGAAGAAATGTAGCGTTAAGCTTTGCGAACAACCAAATTACGGAAATGTCAACGAATGAATTTGTGATAGCTACCGGATACCGTTTTAAAGATTTGAAACTGGGGCTTAATTTTGGCGGTTCTAAACGCCAAATAGTGAGCGATTTGAATGTTACGCTTGGATTTTCTATGCGCGATAATGTAACCACCTTGAGGAGAATTGCCGAAGATTTAAACCAAGTTTCGTCAGGAATGCTCAATTTTTCTATCAATGCTTCCGCAGATTACCAAATTAGCAACATGGTGGGACTTAGACTGTACTACAACCACATTCTTAATAAGCCCTACATTTCTACACAATACCAAAATTCTAATATTGAAGCCGGAATCAGTGTCCGGTTAATGTTAACACAATAAAAAAAATATGAAAGACATTTTTCAACGCATCAAAGAAACGCCGGGCCCATTGGGGCAATACCAAGAATTTGCCGACGGCTATTTTATGTTTCCAAAATTAGAAGGAGAGATTCAACCTAAAATGAAGTTTAATGGCAAAGAAGTGCTTACGTGGAGTTTGAATAACTACTTGGGACTTGCCAACCATCCGGAAGTGCGCGAAGCCGACGCGCAAGCCGCCAAAGATTATGGTATGGGTTATCCCATGGGTGCGCGCATGATGTCGGGCGACAGCGTGTATCACAAGCAATTAGAGCAAGAACTTGCCGAGTTTGTAGGAAAACCTGCCGGTTATTTGATGAATTTCGGGTATCAAGGTATGGTGTCTATTATTGATGTATTGACCACGCGCCGAGATGTAATCGTTTATGATAGCGAATCTCATGCTTGTATTTTAGATGGATTACGCCTGAGTTTAGCAAAGCGCTTTGTGTTCCAACACAATGACATGGATAGTTTTCGTAAGCAAATGCAACATGCAATGCCTGTAGCTGAGCAAAACGGCGGCGGTATCTTAGTAATTACCGAAGGCGTTTTTGGAATGGCAGGCGATCTCGGAAAGTTGGATGAGATTGTAGCAATGAAAAAAGAGTTTCCATTCAGATTGTTGGTAGATGATGCACACGGTTTTGGAACGATGGGAGAAACCGGAGCCGGCGTAGCCGAATTTTTAAACTGCACAGACGGCGTAGACGTTTATTTCGGAACGTTTGCCAAAAGTATGGCAGGTATCGGCGGATTTGTGGCTTCCGAAAAGGAAATCGTTGACCATCTTCGTTTTAATATGCGTTCTCAAATTTTTGCTAAATCGCTTCCTATGCCTATGGTAATTGGCGGTTTAAAACGTTTGGAGTTGCTTAGAAGCAAACACGAACTTCGTGAAAAATTATGGGTTATTGTAAATGCGCTTCAAAAAGGATTGAAAGAGAAAGGATTTAATATCGGAAAAACCGAATCTCCTGTAACACCTGTTTATTTTGAAGGCGGTCCCGATGAAGGCACTAACGTAGTGGTTGATTTAAGAGAAAACTACGGTATTTTCTGCTCCATAGTTACTTATCCGGTTATCCCGAAAGGCGTACTCATGCTTCGTTTGATTCCTACCGCCGTACACACACTGGAAGATGTAGAGCGTACCATAAACGTGTTCAGCGAAGTAAAAGAAAAATTAGCCCAAGGCTACTATAATAAACCTATGCCTAACAGAAATTTGAATAAACAATGATTACAAAATTAGCTCAAGTAATAGATTTAGTAAAATCGAAACCGAAAAAAAGGTTGGTGGCAGCTTTTGCCAACGATGATCATACGATTGAAGCTGTGAATAACGCCGTAGAGCTCGGCATTGTGGACGCCATTTTGGTAGGAGATGAACCTGTTATTCGTCAGGTATGCAAACAATTAAATATTGATGCAGACAAATTCGTTATTGTTCATGAACCCGATGAGATGAAAGCTGCAACCAAAAGTTGCAACCTCATTAACCAAAAAGAAGCCGATATTTTGATGAAAGGCGCGCTTTCTACCGACAAATATATGCGTGCTATTTTGAATAAAGAGCAAGGCTTATGCCCGCCTAACGCCGTGCTTTCGCATGTTGCCGTTGTTGAAAACCCTGCTTATCATAAATTGCTCATTGCCAGCGACTGTGCTATTATTCCGGCACCCGATTTGAAGCAAAAACAAATGATATTGCAATATATCATTAGAACGGCAAAAGCAATTGGTTTAACGCAACCTAAAGTGGCGATTATTGCAGCTACCGAGCAAATGTCTGCCGGAATGCCCGCCTGTGTGGATGCGGCAATCCTTGCAAAAATGGCAGATAGAGGACAAATTACCGGTGCATTAATCGACGGGCCTATATCTTTGGATGTTGCAGTAGATGAAGAGACTGCGAAAACTAAAAAGATGGTGGGCGGTGTAGCCGGCGATGCCGATGGACTGCTTTTTCCGAATATTGAAAGCGGAAACATTTTTTACAAATGTTCCACCAAGTTTAACAATGCCGAAGTGGGCGCTTTTCTTGCCGGCGCTAAAGCGCCTTGCGTACTTTCTTCACGTGCAGACACATCGCTTACAAAACTCTATTCTATTGCTATGGCTGCCGTATTGTAATGAATTATCCGTTTTAAAAATATTCTTCAATATTGCACGTTAAACTATCTAAACTCACAACTATTTTGAAACATACACCTAAATTTTGGATTTTATTTTGGGGCATTGTACTGTTGCTCAGCACTTCGTGTGCTACCCGTAAAAATAATTTTGCCAACCGTGCGTATCATACGGTAACTTCCACGTATAATGTTAACTTTAACGGAAAAGAAGCATTAAAAAAAGGTATTGCAGATTTAGATAAAAAACGGAAAGATAATTATTTGGAAATACTTCCTATTTATTTTTATCCTCCCAAACAAGATTTAACCTCTGCATTCCCATCGTTTGACAGAGCTATAGAAAAAGCTTCAAAATCAGTATTTAAACACTCTATTTTGATTCGTGGAAAAGAGCATGTGAAAACCATGAACGATGCGTATATGATGATGGGGAAAGCGTATTTCTATAAACAGGATTATAACGAAGCAAAGCGTGTATTTAATTATGTTTCTGCTGTTTATAAAGAATGGGGAAGCGTGGAAGAAGCTACGATATGGATTGCACGCGCCGAGTTGCAGCAAGGTTATCCGGTACGCGCACAATCTTTTTTAGAGGAGATAGGTCCATTAATGCATCAAAAAAATATTAGAACAACCAATATCAGAGATGATGATGAGTTAAAAACGAAATCTAAAACCCCTCCCAAAAAGAAGAGCAAATATAGTAAAGCCAAAAAGAAAAAACCAACAGCTACAGTGAGTAAAAGCTCAAAAAAGAAGCCGCAAGCAACAAAACGAAAAATTACCAATAATGTTCGGCTTCAATACTATGCAGCAACAGCGGAATATAACTTATTGGCGCCAAACGGAGATATTGAAGAAGCTATTGACAATATTAAAATAGCGTTGCAATATCGCCCCAAAAAAGATTTTAAAGTACGTTTGTATTTCATTTTAGGACAATTATATGAAAAATTAGAGAATCAACAGGCTGCGCAAAATTGGTTTTTAAAGGTAATAAGAGCGAACCCTGAGTATGAGATGGAATTTAGCGCACGAATGCACTTAGCCGGAAATTATGACGGAACCTCTTTGTCGAAAAAAAATATTGTAAAAGAGTTGAATAAAATGCTCAAAGATCCTAAAAATGAGGATTATCGTGATCAAATTTATTATGCTTTCTCTGAAATTGCGCGTGTGGACGAAAATGATGCCGACAGAGAATTTTATCTTGCCAAATCGGTTGCGGCATATACAAGAAATGATTACCAAAGAACATTCTCGGCATTAACTTTAGCAGACATCTTTTTTAATGAAGAAGAATATGTGAAAGCGCAAGCTTATTATGATACTACGCTCATGTCGTTGCCCTCCAATTTTCCTAACCATGATAAAATTCTTCAAAAAGCCTCCGTATTAAGAGATTTAGTGGAAAATTTAGACATGATTCACCTGCAAGACAGCTTGCAGCGCATTGCAAAAATGCCTGAAAGCCAACGAAGAAGTTGGGTGAATCAAATGATTGCTAAATATACGGAAGAGGAACGTCGTTTGGCAAAAGAAGAAGCGGATAGAATGCTGGCCTTGCAAGCCACGCAAAATTTTGCCAATGTAAATGTAAATACACAAGGACAAAGCCGTAAATGGTATTTTTATAATCCCGGATTGGTTAGTCAAGGCGCTACGGAGTTTTACAGACGCTTTGGTAATAGAAAATTAGAAGATAACTGGAGGATTAGTAACAAAACCGTTATTTCGTTTGAAGATATGGCAGATATGAATGCGGGCGTCGAAAGGGAGGAGGAAGAGGAATTTGACGAAGATGGCAATCCTATTAAGAGAAGAGAAACCGACCCTAAAAAGCCGGAATATTATACTCAAGACCTGCCGCTGACACCGGGAGCCATAGATTCGTCAAATATGCTGATCGCAAATGCTATGTACAATGCAGGCACTATTTATTTCGATCAGCTGAACGATTTGAAGCGTTCGAACGAAATGCTACATAAACTGATTCAACGCTTCCCCGAACATGATTTGGTACTGCCCGGCTACTTTTTGCTTTGGACGAATTACACAAAATTGAAGAATATACCCAAAGCAGATGAAGCTAAAAACGTTATTCTTACAAAATATCCTGATACAGACTATGCTAAATTGATTTTGGATCCGAACTATTATATAAAAATGGCGGAAGCAGCCAAAGAAAATGAACGCAAATATGAAGAACTCCATGGAGTTTACAGCAGCAAGCAATGGGCAAGAACCGTGCAGCTTGCCGATGATTTAATTGCACTAACGGAAGACGTAACATTAATTGCAAAAACTGCTTATTTAAGAGCTGTTGCCATAGGACAATTAGAAGGAGAAGACGCTCTAAAAGGAGCTTTAACTCAAATTATCCAAAATCATCCTAAAGAAAAAGTAACGGAGTTGGCAAAAATCTATCTGTCTATATTTTCTAAGAATCAAACTCAAACTCATATCATAAATGATGGTACAACAAGTGTTGCTAATTTCCCTGAAACGACTATAAATGTTAAAGATTCGCCTTTTAATTCGAATTTAGATGAACATCATCATGTCATTGTTCTAGTGGATATTCATAAAAAAGCGGTGAATGATGTAAAATATGATGTCTCTAATTTCAACTCTACCTATTTCAGCTTAGAGCGTTTTAACGTAAACAGTTTTTACATCAACCAAAATGAACAAATGGTTACTGTTTCAAGATTTAGAGGCAAAACCGATGCTATGAATTACTATATTGCATTAACAACTAACGATGTATTCTCATCGGCAATTGAAGATAGGAGCATTACAGTGTATCCTATTTCGTCGTCCAATTATTCTATTTATTATAGCAAAGTAGATGAGCGGCGGTTATATAAGAACTTTTTTGAGGAGAATTATCGATAATTACTTTTCCTTCGTATCCTTAAAAACCAACGCAAACGCAATAGCCACCACCAGCGCATATCCGGCAAAAATAAACCATGCCGTATTCCAGCCATCGGGTACGCTGGGGTTAGGAACGCGGTTGTATATAACAAAGCCTGCGGCGTAAGAACCAATTACTGCACCCAAACCGTTGCTCATAATCATAAATAAGCCTTGTGCGCCGGAGCGTGCATGTGCGTCGGTTTCTTTATCCACAAATAGAGAACCGGAGATGTTAAAGAAATCAAAAGCAACGCCATAAACCAACATGGATAGAATAAACATCCAAACACCCGGTCCCGGATTGCCCAAGCCAAATAAGCCAAAACGCAATACCCATGCCACCATAGCGATAAGCATCACTTTTTTAATTCCATAACGTTTAAAAAAGAAAGGAATTAAAAGAATGCAAAATGTTTCAGAAATTTGTGATAAGGATATGAGAAGTACGGAACGCTTTACACCAAAGGTATTTGCATATTCGGGCACCGACTTGAAGCTGGACAAAAACCAGTCGCCGAATCCGTTGGTTATTTGCAACATAGCGCCCAACAACATTGCGAAGATAAAGAAAATTGCCATCTTTCTCCGTTTGAAGAGCGTAAAAGCTTTCAATCCGAATGCTTCTACCCAAGAGGTGCCTTCTCTTTTTCCTGCAACAGGACAGTTGGGCAAAGTAAATGAATAAGCAGCCAATGTAAAACCTGCCGCGGCAGATAAATAAAATTGATAATGATTGGCTTTAAATCCTGTTAAATCAACAATCCACATGGCAATGATGAAACCGATAGTGCCCCATATACGAATGGGCGGGAATGCTTCCACGGTGTCTAATCCTTGTTTTCTTAAAGTGGTGAAAGCCACAGAATTGGAGAGCCCAATGGTGGGCATGTAAAATGCCACACACATAAACATATAAGGATATAGCGAGGTATATTCCGTTTGCTGAGATGCTGCTAATATAAAACATGAAGAGATGAAGTGCGAGATGCCCAACATTTTTTGCGCCGGAATCCAGCGATCGGCAACAATGCCCAGCAAGGCGGGCATGAATAAAGACACGATGCCCATCATGGCATACAGGCTGCCAATTTGCACTCCATCAAAATGAAGATGGTATCCTGTGTAACTGCCTAAAGATATGAGCCATGCGCCCCAAATGAAGAATTGGAGGAAGCTGAGGATGGTTAAGCGTAATTTTAAGGTCATATTTTTTGTATTATTTTAATATAAACTACCCCGTCTCGCTTCGCGAGACACCCCTTCAAAATTTGAAGGGGATTATTCTACCGCCTCCCTTCTTCCTTTTCTCCTTTTTTCCTTTCTCCTTTTTTCCTTTCTATTGCTCTCGTACTGCGATTCCTTCTCTCACCTGCATCAACCCTGTAATCATGATGGTGTCGCCGGCTTGCAAACCGGATAAAACTTCTACTTGCTTTTCGGTGCGGTAGCCGGTGGTAATGGGTTGCGATTTGGCTCTGCCATTAGAAATCATCCATACTTTTGCGCCTTCCATTTCTTGTACCACTGCTTGTGAAGGAATTAAAAGCGTTTCATTCGATTGGTTAACAATGAGATTGATACGGGCAAACATGCCGGCAGATAATTTTCCGGCGGCGTTATTGTACAATCCTCTTACCGTAATGGTTCGTGTATCTATATCTACTTCCGGGTCAATGGCATAAACTACAGCTTCAAGTTCTTGAGGAGAAACTTCAGTTTGAAAATATATTTTTTTCCCGGGTAAATAGAGTGAACCGTACCTTTCGGGAATGGCGAATTCCAATTTTAATTTACTTTGGTCTATTAATCTTGCAATAATGGTGTTGGGTTGTAAAAAACTGCCCAAACTTACGCTACGAAAACCAATAGTTCCTGCGAAAGGCGCCCTGATTTCTGTTTTAGCGATTTTCGTTTTCAATAAATCAATATCGGTTTGCAATATATTGTAGTCGGTTTGCACTTGATCAAACTCTTCGCGGCTTACAGCGTCTTTATCTAAAAGGATTTTTTGGCGATTCAAACGCTCACCCGTGAGCTTCAATTGATATTCGGTGCGCCGCAACTGGGCTTGTAATTCCTCATCATCCACTTTTAACAGCAGTTGTCCTTTCAACACTTTTTTCCCTTCTTCAAAATAGATGCCCACCACTTTTCCGGCGGCTTCACTAATTAAATCCACTTGCTCGTTGGGCAATAATGTGCCAACGGCGTTAATGCCGCTACTCAGGGAACTAACTTCCAGCACATAAAGTTGGGCGTTAAGGGTGCCACCGCCTTTAGGTTTTTGTTCTTCAATGGGTTGTTCGGTTTTAGAGAATAAAAATTTATATCCCACAAAAATGAGTATAGCTAAAATGGGAAGTGAGATGTAGATAATTTTTTTAGCATTCATAATAGATTATTTTAATTTTCCGCTTAACAACTGTAATCCTATTTCAGATACTTTAGCTTGAAAAGAAGCATTCATTAAACGTTTTACAGATTCAATATAAGAGCGTTGAAACTCACGGAATTCTACCCCGGACAAAGTGCCGATGCGATATTTTTCGATGGCAATTTCCAATGTTTCGGAGGTAATTTCTACATTTTCCATTTCAAAACCCAATAATTTATGGTTGTTTTTATAGATGTTGTAAAGTTCTGCTAATGCGCTCAACACATTTAGCTCAACGTCTTTATATTGTAATTCTGCATTTTGTAATTCATATTTTGCGATTCTGTTGTTGCGCAAATTCTCCATGCGGCTAAAAATGGGAATACGCGCCGTAAATCCCCAGTAAAATCCATGCGACTGGTTTTGAATGGTAAATGCCGCCGGTGTTTGCGCATTGGAAAACTGATAGCCGGTAGAAAAATCAATGGTAGGAAAAAATTGCGACAAACTGTTTTTTACATCCAATTGCGATAATCTGATTCCTTTTTGAAAAATTAACAACGATGTATTTTGATGCAATGCACTATCTACGATTTCTTTATAAGAAAAAAGCGGCAATAAAACCAATGTATCTTGCACATAATTTTCTTTTGTTAAATCGCTATTCATCAATTTATTCAAAGAAATATAGGCATTTGTAAGCGCTTGCTGTTGCAGCATAAACATGGAACTGTCGGCATTTAAGTCAATTTTACTTTGCCGGTATTCTAATCCTGAAATGCTACCAATTTGATATTTACTGTTTGCAATATTAAAACGTTGTATAGAAATCTCCACAATATTTTCAGCAGCTTCCAACAATTTCGATTGAATCCACACATTGTAATAGGCGGCGCTCACATTAGAAATAAGTTGTTCCATTTCCAATACGATGTTCAACGTATTGATGTCCAACAATGCTTTGTTTTTAGAATTGGTAAAAAACATGGACAATCCATCGAAAATACGCCAGTTTAAGTTGACACTTGCGCCTGTATTTAAAGAGTTTACGTTAGTAAAAGATGTTTCGTTTCCATTGGCATCTTGTCTTGTACTATTGGCGTAATTACTTCTGTGACTTGCATCTCCGTAAATAGCAGGCAAGAAAACGTTGTAACTTTTCAAACTAATGCGACTTATATTTTCCGAATTTTTAGCCATTTGGATGCCGTAATTCGACTCAAGTGCGCGCTGCACACAATCTCCTAAAGTTAATATTTGTGCTTTTCCGCTTAAAAAAGAAATCAACAGAAAAAATGAGCAGAATAGCTTATATTTCATGTACATATCGGGATTTGCAGTTGGGCGGCAAATATCCTAATTTTTTTATATGATGTACAAATTTGAATGAAAAAATAGTTAAGAAGTTAATCCAAATGTATGTATTCTACTTGCAATATCTCTTTCGTCTCCATATCAATTAAATAAGCAACTACGCTGCAATTTTTAATGATCACCGGAACTTGGGAATAAGGAAACGAATTGCCATAAGATAGCCTGAATGTAGTAGAATATTTAAAATGTTCTACTACAATGCCGTTTGGAGTAAGCCTTGTACCATAATTTCCATTAAATCCTGCCCGAAGCATGTGCATGTGAGCATATTCCCCATCAATCACATCATTCGGGAATAGTTGCCCTGAAATAATACTGTCTTGTTGCAATATCAAACAGATTTGCACGGGATTGGGTATTTCTTTAATGATAGTTACTGCTACTTTGGCTTCAATCTCTTGCTTTTCTTCATCTATTGTGTACTCTAATTGAATTCCGGCTTTTACATCGTTCCTATTAATTCCGGCAATTGTGCTACGCCACTGCGATGGACTATAGTTCCATTCAGTTTCATTGATTCTCAATCTATTAATTGTAGCTTGCGGAAGTCCTTTAATATTAAAATCATTACAAATTATATCGCCCATAGGCGTTTTATAGTTTTTGTTAAAAAGAACATGACTGGTTGCATTAGCGAGGCTTGTGCAATGAATTGCAGTAACTACAATATTAGGATCTTCACTCATAAGCGCCTCTAATTCACGTGCACCGGCAGGGCAATAGTTGCACCTGTGTCCGGTAAATTCTTCCACGTAAATTTTTCGAACTACCGTTTGGGCGTACTCCGGATCCCAGGGAGTTACCTTCACCGGACTAATGATACTGAAAACTTCTTGAGAAGTATCAATTTTATTGCAGGAGGTTGCTATGATTAATAAGGCAGTTAATAATGCTATTTTTTTCATTTATTTTAATTTTTAAGATTTATTTTGTTTTGAATTTAGAACTCTGATGACTCTGATTGAGCAGAATTATCTCTGATTTTTATCAGGTAGATCACACCTAATCAGAGTCATCAGAGTTCCATTTTTTAAAACGTTGTAGTTACCGATAGTCCTAATCCGAAAGAAGCGGGCACAGCTCTGCAAACGCCTCCTATACAGAGAATTCCTTCACGAGTTTTACCGAAATTGAGTGCCAAACGCGTAGTTCCGAAAACATAAGCTACGGCGCCATTCGGGTAGTGCAATTTCTTTTCGTTTCCAAAGTGCCACTGATCGCTTACCGTAATAAACCAGTTGGGCGAAATGGAATACTCTAACAACATGAACATCCAACTCCCCTTGTCTTTATCGTCCAAATTATTTTCTTTAGGAATAATCAAATACTGATTTTCTAATCTAAGTGCATGGATGTCATTTATTTTGTATGTTAATTCAAAGCCCACATGATTGCCGTTGATCATGCCCGGTTTGCCTTGTAAGGTCATGTTATAATTAATGTAGTTGTACATGAGCATCAATTTCCACTGCCTATTTAGGCGACGAGAAATATCAAAACCAACATCCTGATACAACAAGTTTTTTCCGAATGCAAAGAATTTTGAAGTATAACCTTCTGTTCCTGTTATCGTTCCAATAGTATCGGAAAGTGGGACGAATGTTTTTTGAATATCATGGAAACGAGAATAATTCACCGTGATGTCTGTTCCATATCTTCCACCTATTTTTGTTCTTCTGGGGATTTGGTAATTTACCTGTGCTTGTGCGCCAATTTGCCCGTTAGGTTGACTGGCATACCCATAATTTCCCAACAATTGGTAAGAATATTGCCTGTTTATTGCCGGAATATAGTTTAACATAAGCGCAGCATAAGCAGGAACAGCATCGCGTTGCGAGCGAAAATCCATATTATCGGCGCGCAAAAAAGAAGTTGAAACGCCCAAACCTTTCATTGAGTAAGAAGCTGACATCATTAACGCTTCTCCTCTTTTATAAATATAGTCGTTAGAAAGATTAGGGTCGTTAATTTTTGAGGCGTATTCGCCTTCCAAGCGAAACCCTTTAATGCCAAAGTTAAGCCTTGTTGCCCAAGAACCTACGTTTTGCGGAATATTTTCCGAAGGAATTACGCCTTGAACTCTTATTACATTGGGTCGATCTGTTGGAGTAAATTCAAAAATAGAATTGTTATTATAAAAATCATGATATTGAAGTGTATCAATATAAATGTTAAACATTTTATCTTCAGCTTTTTCAAACCTGCTTACAAAACTTGCACCCACCGTTAAGGTAACGCCGTTATCGGAAAGTTTGGGGATCATGTCGGCAAGCGCTAATTCGGCATCTAATCCACGTACATTGTCGTTACGTTTCGTATAATCGAAATTAAAGTTGTAGCGTTGAATACCCCACACGCCTTTGAGTTGGATACCTTTCCAGGGAGTTACTCTCACTCTTCCGCCCAGCAAACTGTTGTCAATGCCCAAATTGCGGTCTTCGTATGCCCGTAAGGTTAAGCCTTGCCCGAATTGTTCATAAAAATACCCGCCAGTTACTTGAATAAAATTAGTTTTATAATCGGCAAAAAAATAAGTAATGCCTTGGCCTTGGTAGCCAATATCTTGAAAGTCAATTAATGGAAAGAGGTAAAACTCATATCTTGCCCCGGTAGAAAACCCACCGTTTGTATAGTTTAAATTGAGCCACGCGTTGCCTCTCACTTTCGAGTCTACTTCTCTTGCGCCAATCAGCGAATCGGGGATATAATACATGCCGTTAAAAGAGAAATCGCCGCTGATGGTGCCGGAACCTACTCTGATTTGGGCGGAAAGGCAGAAGGGGAGAAGGCAGAAGACAGCAAGGAGAAAGAGTCTCATGATTCGTAATTCAAAATTCATAATTCAATTTTTTTAATTCTTAATTTCTTCGCCTTTCGCCACTTTTTTCACTAATTCAAAAACTTTCTTTTCCGAACCGGGCGCATAGGAAGTATGCGACCAAACGATTTCGCCGTTTCCGTTAAGCAAGCATAAAAAAGGGACGTCTATCACATTCATGGCGCGTTTTAAGTCGCCGTTAATATCTTGAAGTACTTTGTAGTCCCAACCTCTTCCGTTTACAAAAGGCGCTACTTTTGCAGCGGTTCTGGTATCGTCAATCGAGATAGCGTAGAGTACAACGCCGGTTTCTTCCTGCCATTCGTCGTATACATCGTTAATTGCCATAAGTTCGGCTACGCAAGGCTTGCACCAAGTTGCCCAAAGGCTAACCAAAATTGGTTTTCCGTTGTTTTGAATATCTTTTGTGTTAAAAGTTTTCCCATCTAATGTTCTTACCTCCACGGAAGGAAGCGTTGCTTTAGCTTTTTCTTGGGCAAAACTGAAAGCTAATATGCTCATTACAAGCAAAAATAAGAATACTTTTTTCATAAAATAAAATGTTGCTTTAATAGTACCGCAAAAATATATTTTTTAGTGTGTAAGATTTTTTTTCCAGTATTTATGCAATAAAAATAGAAATATTTGCAATCTCTAATTAAAAAAAATAATGATTTTACTCTGCGTTTTGATTAAGAAAAAGTTATACCTTTGCCACGTTTTTTAAGCATGAAAAATAAAAGGCATTAACAACACATTATCAGTAATTTACACTATAAATCAACATCAAGTATGAGCAAACAAATTTTAGAAAAAGAGAACGTGGTGGTAAAATTTGTAGGCGACTCCGGTGATGGTATGCAATTAACGGGAACTTTATTTTCCGATGCCGCTGCATTGGCAGGCAACGACATTGCTACTTTTCCGGATTATCCCGCCGAAATTAGAGCCCCACACAACACCATTGCCGGCGTTTCCGGATTTCAAGTGCACATCGGGAAAGAAACCCGTATCATCGGTGACAAATGCGATGTATTAGTTGCCATGAATCCGGCATCGCTAAAAGCCAATCTGAAATGGGTGGATAAAGGCGCTACCATTATTACCGACGGAGACGGTTACGATGAAAAAGCGTTGGAAAAAGCAGGTTACGCTACCAATCCATTAACCGATGGTTCGTTGACTTCTTATAACGTAATAGCGCCAAGCATTACTACTTTAGCCAAAGAAACCGCTTTAGCTAATGGTTTGGATAACAAAAGCGCCGAAAGAACAAAAAATATGTTCTGTTTGGGCATGGTGTATTACATTTTTAATTTTGATTTGGATACTCCTTTTAAATTGGTAGACAAACGTTTCCCCGGAAAAGCACAAATTGCCGATGCGAATAAAAAAGTGATGCAAGCCGGTTACAATTTTGCAGAAGTGATGGAAGCGATTCCTTCAACATTCCAAATTTCAAACGTTCAGTTAGAAAAAGGAAGATATAGAAATATTACCGGTAACGATGCAACGGCTTGGGGATTGCTCGCAGCTGCTGAAAAATCGGGAAGAAACCTGTTTTTAGGCTCTTACCCCATTACGCCCGCTACCGAAATTTTAATAGAATTAGCAAAACATAAATCCTTAGGCGCACAAGTGTTCCAAGCGGAAGATGAGATTGCCGGTATTTGTTCAGCCATTGGTGCAGCTTATGCAGGCGCTATGGCATGTACTACTACTTCCGGTCCGGGATTATCGTTGAAAGCGGAAGCTATTGGTTTGGCAGTAATGACCGAGTTGCCTTTGGTAATTGTTGATGTGCAACGTGCCGGTCCTTCTACGGGAATGCCTACAAAATCAGAGCAATCTGACTTAAATATTGCTTTATTTGGAAGAAACGGTGAAGCGCCTTGCATTGTGCTTGCCGCCGCATCGCCCAGCGACTGTTTCTACAAAGCATATTATGCCTCAAAATTGGCAATGGAAAATATGACGCCGGTAATTTTGTTAACCGATGGAAATACAGGACAAGGCAGCGAACTTTTCCGTATTCCCAAAATGGCAGATTTACCGCCAATTAATCCACCGTTTGCACAACCCAATGATCCGAATTTTAAACCGTATCGTCGCGATCCGGAAACTTTGGTACGTCAATGGGCAATTCCGGGAACCGAAGGCTTGCGCCATAGGATAGGGGGCTTGGAAAAAACCGACGTGGATGGCTTGGTTTCTACCGATCCGTTGAATCACGCCAAAATGGTACAATTCCGCCATGATAAAGTGATGCGTTTGGCAAAACGTTTGCCCAAACAAAATGTATATGGTATTGCAGATGCCGATACATTAATAGTAAGTTGGGGCGGCACAAAAGGCGCGGTTTATGAAGCTTGTAAAAAAGTGAATACTTCAGGTGGCGCCGTAGCGCATGCGCATTTCTCGCAAATTATGCCGTTGCCCGAAAATACTGCCGAAATCTTTGCCAACTACAAAAAGATTCTCGTTTGCGAACTCAACTCAGGGCAATTTGCCAATTATTTAAGAATGTCACTTCCTGATTTTAAGTATGAACAATACAACAAAATTCAAGGGCTGCCATTTACCGTAGAAGAATTAGTAAACGCAATTAATAACATTAAATAACAGGAGGACACTATGAGTTATAAATCAATAGAAAGGTCGGCTGTACCTTTAACACAACAAGATTTTGCAAGTGATCAAATGGTGAAATGGTGTCCGGGTTGCGGCGACCATGCCATCTTGGCTGCCATTGCTAAAGTTTTTCCGGAAATCGGATATAAAAAAGAGAGCTATTGCATTGTTTCCGGAATCGGGTGTTCTTCCCGTTTCCCTTATTACGTAAATACTTACGGTTTTCACAGTATTCACGGACGCGCCAATGCCGTGGCTTCCGGCGTGCGTATTGCCAACAGAGGCTTGAGCGTATGGGTAGCTACCGGTGACGGCGATTCGCTTGCCATTGGCGGTAACCACTTTATTCACGCTATTCGTAGAAATATTGACCTCAATATCATGTTGTTCAATAACAAAATCTATGGATTAACCAAAGGACAATATTCACCAACCTCCGATTTGGGTTGTGTAACGAAAACTTCTCCTTACGGAACAATTGAACAACCTTTCTTGGTGGGCGAATTAGTAATTGGAGCGCAAGGCACGTTCTTTGCACGCGCCATTGATACAAACCCTAAGTTTATTACGGAAGTAATGCTTGAAGCTGCCAAACATGATGGCACGTCGGTGGTAGAATTATTGCAAAACTGTATCATTTTTGCCGATGACACGCACAAGATGATTACCGATAAAGAAACGAAAGATGAGCACCAACTTATTCTTCGTCATGGTGAAAAAATGATTTTCGGCAAAAATAAAGATAAGGGAATTATAATGTGTGGAGACGGACTGAAAGTAATAACCATTGGACCTAACGGCGAAGGAATGGAAGATGTATTGGAGCACGATATGTACAGTCCAACTCCGGGCGTACACTTGATGCTTGCTAAAATGTTCCCGCCGCACTTCCCGATTGCGCTTGGCGTAATTCGTGCCGCTAAATTTCCAACGTATGATGAATTGTTAGAAGAACAAATTACCGAAAGCTCGGCAAAGAGTAATATTAAATGTATGGACGATTTGTTGAATAGTGGGGATACGTGGGAGATTAAATAATAACAAAACGATTGATTTTATTTGTAGAGACGGGGCATGCCCCGTCTCTATTTTTTTATACTAATTTTCACTGCATCGCCTTGTGGCGGTAGTTCTTAAAACTACGTAAAATTACGTAGAAAATATTATTAAAAAAATCCGATTTTTGCAGCAATAAATCAATTGCGAATTGACCATCAATCATTAACCACTAATCATCATGATAAAAGCCATTCTTGTTGATGACCACGAATTGTTCCGTTTGGGAGTAAAAACCGCTATAGCAAAAAACTATACAGACATAAAAATAGTTGGAGAAGCTGAAACAGGCGCCGGTTTTTTCAATTTGTTAAAAACAGTACAGGCAGATATTGTGTTGTTAGACATTATTTTGCCCGACACCACAGGTATTGAAATTGCTCGCCGGCTGAAAACCGAATATCCGGAATTGAAAATTCTTGCCATCTCTGCCGAAAACACTGCGGAAGTAGTGAACCAAATGTTGAACATTGGCATTGATGGTTTTATTACCAAGCGCATGGGTGGTGTTACCGAACTTGTGGAAGCCATACGCTCCATTATGGCAGGGTTTGAATTTTTTGGAAAAGATATATCTGAGATCATTCACCGGATTTACTTAACGAAAAAGAATACGGTAGAAGTAACGAATGAATTTACCAAGCAGGAGCAACGGATCATTGAGTTGTGCCACGAAGGATTATTAGCCAAAGAGATTGCACGGCAACTTGAAATTAGCCCCCGCACGGTGGAGACTCATAAAGCCAATATTTTTCTAAAACTAGGAATAAATAACACCGCTGAAATGGTGAGATATGCGTTGAAAAACGGAATAATACGAGTTAGCGATTAATCATTAAAAAACATACATTATGAAAAAACATCTACTACTAATTATTTTCCTGTTTTTTGCGGGATGGCAGGCGCAAGCGCAAACCGACAAAGAGAAAGAATTACTGCAAATGGAGCAAGACATTGCCTCCGGAAATCTGAGCGAGGAGGATATGTATGACCTTTATAACAGTCTGATATCGAATTACGCTCACATAGATTTTGATAAATTTAAGTACTATGGTAATAAAGCGATCGCTTTTGCCCGTAAAAAGAAAAATGCAGAACAAGAAGCAAGTTTCCTTTTAACAATGGTACGAATATATAGCGGATACAGGATTCTGGACTCTGTGCCTGTTTTACTCGATAAAGCGCTGAAGCTTATCGAAGGAAAGAGTGTTTACGGAACCGAATGGGGAATTCATGATGCAAGAGGAGATTTTTTTGTCCATATAGGAGATTTTGAAAATGCCATCGAAGCCTTTTTAAACGCTATGGAGACAAACGAAAAACAGAAGAAACAACGCATCGCTAATAACGAAAGTATTCGTAGAAATTATCAGCGTGAAATAGCATCGCTTGGCAGCATTGCATATATTTATGCTGAAATGCTCAATAAAAATAAACAGATTGAATATTTGTTGCAGATTGTAGAAATAATAGAGAATAACCTAAGTCCTGATTTGACAAGTAATGAGTATCGCATGTTTTTAGATCTTGCTCATGCTTATATGAATATTGGAAAATACGATGAGGCGTTGCCTCTCATAGAAAAAGCTCATAAATTTGCTGCCGCAGATGAAGACTACTATACAATGGCATATTGCATGAAGGATTATGCAGAGTATTACAGACATCATAGGGAGCACAAACGAGCAAACGACTATGCAAAACAAGCTTTGCAATTAGCCGAAAAAACGAACAATCCGCATTTTATTACCGATATTGAACCCATATTGGCAAAGTCTTATATATTTTTACATGATTATAAAACAGCGCTCTTTTATGCCGAAAGTGCATTGTCGAAACTCTCCGAAGATGCTTGGGTGGATTTGAGGTATTTGTATTTATATCTCTCTATAATTTATGCCGCTATGAATGATATTGAGCAATCTTTTGACTATGCGGGTAAATTTATGGATGTGATGCGTAAGGTGTCTGATGAAAATATGCACAACGCCCTGCAAAATATGGAAGTAAAATACGAAGTGAAACAAAAAGAACAGGCGCATCAAGCGGAGATTAAACGCCACCAAACATTACGATATATTTTTATTGGCGGATTACTCACTGCAACTTTGCTCATTGCATTGCTCATTTACATCGTGATGCTCCGCAACAAACGCAACCGCGAACTTGCCGAAATGAACGCCACCAAAGACAAATTCTTTAGCATCATTTCGCATGATTTGAAAAATCCTGCTATCGCGCAACGAGATGCACTACAACTGTTATTGGATAATTCCGGTCAATGGGATGCTGAATCGCTATCTAAATATTACCGCGAGTTGCTAAAATCTGCCGACAGTCAAGTAGTGTTGCTCTATAACCTCCTCAACTGGGCGCAGGTGCAAACGGGGCGCATGCCTTATCTTCCCGCGCCATTCGATTTAGCCGCCGCTTTGCAGCCGGACATTGTATTAATTAAGAACATGGCGGAACAAAAAGGAATTAACTTAAACATCCAAATGCCCGAAAAAGTGATCGTTACCGGCGATGATAATATGCTGGCGATTGTGGTGCGCAATTTGTTGACGAATGCGGTGAAATTTACGAGCGCTGATGGCACGGTAACGTTGAATATTGTTCCATCGGGTACGGGCGTGGGGTACATCATTTCCATTTCCGACACCGGTACCGGAATGACCGAAGAGCAATTACAAAACCTGTTCCGCATGGATAAAAAGCGTTCCAAATTAGGCACAGCAGGCGAGCAAGGCAGCGGCTTAGGATTGATTGTTTGCAAGGAATTGGTAGAAAAACATGGCAGCACGCTTCATGTAGACAGTGAAGAAAGGATGGGGAGCAGGGTTTGGTTTGAGATTGTCTGAACCGAGATTTTAACAAGATTAACAGATTAATGTAGGGGCGCAAATTTTGCGCCCTTTTTATTTTCCTACGTATAATTACGTACCTCATCTACGTATAATTACGTAGTTTTATTCCATCTCATTTCGGTTTTTTTGCGCTATAAAACTCATTGATTATGAACAGGAAAAAAACCGACAAAGAAGAAATCATTTCATTAGCAAAAAAGACAAAATATTATTGCGATTTGTTGATTGAGCAGAGCGAGAATTGGGAAGAAGGGGAAAAGCAGAAAACAGAAAAGCAGAAATCGTTAACCATTAAAAAATATTCATTATGAAAAAAATTATTATCGTGCTAATCACAGCATTAGCACTAAGCATTGGCGCAATGGCGCAAACGTGGCCCCCCGCGGGCATGAACGGAAACGGTTCGGAAACAAATCCCTACCAAATCAAAACCCACCAACACCTGAAAGATTTAGCCGATTATGTGAACGCCGGTAACGGTAACGCAACGCTAAACGTTCACTACAAACTGATGAGCCATTTAGACCTCAGCAGTTATACGCAATGGACGCCGATTGCCAGCGGTACAACGGCAACTCACTATTTTCAAGGCAATTTCAACGGAAATTCGTACACCATTAAAAACCTGACACGTACAGGCACAGTACCCGCGCTCAGTACCATTGGGCTGTTCGGCTCGATTTCCGCACAGGGGGCGGTTTCCAATTTGGGCGTTGTTGATGTAAACATTAACATTGACGGCGGACTCGTTTTTGCAGGCGGTATCGCAGCCAACAATCAAGGTGTGATTACAAATTCTTATGTTACGGGCAACATTGCCAATCCTGCTATCTTTACCTATTCGGGCGGAATTGCGGGCAGCAATAACGGCGATATAAGAAATTGCTACTCCACCGCTAACGTGAAGGGGGCGACGGCAGGCGGAATTGTGGGTGGAATGCCAACAGGAACCGGCAGGATAGAATTTTGCTACGCCACAGGTAAAATTGAAGGCGAAACCCACAGCGGCGGAATCGTAGGCTCGATAGCCGGCGACACCAAATTAAGAAATTGTGTGGCGGCAAACTCCCATGTAACTAAATCCGCTGCCGGCAATGCAAACATTGGGCGAGTAGGAGGAAATGTAGATGTTTATGTTGATATATCCCGCAACTACGCCCTCAACACCATGATTCTGCAAGCAAGCGGAAGCAACGTTACCCCTGCAAATAACCACGCAGGAAAAGACGGCGCAACTGAAGATTTGGCAACGCTGCAAAGTGCAAATTTTTATACAAATAGCAACAACTGGGGTTGGGCGAATTGGAATTTTTATGTCTGGAAAATTTGCGAGGGCAAAACTTTTCCGTTCTTCTTATACCAGAACATTGCCTGCTCGCCAATACCTGCGTTTTGCGGTGGAAACGGCACTGTCGAAAATCCCTTCCAGATTTGCACGCCTCAAGACCTAAAAACCTTAGCCGATTACATTAACAACGGCGATGGCGATGTAATCCAAAACGTTAATTTTATACTGATGAACGACCTTGACCTTTCCGTCTATGCAAACGGTGAAGGCTGGAATCCCATAGGCAACAACTGGTTAAGGAGTACTATGTTTACAGGTAATTTTAATGGGAACAACAAGGTCATAAAAAACCTCAAAATTAACCGACCCGAACAGGATTTAAGCGGTTTGTTTGGAGCAGTCGGCAATGGCACTATTGAAAATTTAGGAATTGAAAATTGCGATATTACAGGATATGTTGAAATGGGCGGCTTGGCAGGATATATCGAAGATGCTACCATTAGAAACTGTTACACCACAGGCAAGATAACAGGCTATAATAATGTCGGCGGATTACTTGGAGAGGCTTGGGCAAGTACCATTACAAACTGTTATTCCACCGCCGTAGTAACCGCGGAAGGTTGGGCTGTAGGCGGTTTAATAGGAGATGTGGCTAAAGGTACTACCTTGAGTTATTGCTACGCCTCAGGAAACGTAACAGCCGAAGGCGATGTAGGTGGTTTGATAGGTGTTGCAGGCAGTTGGGACGAAGATATGCCCATTATCATTAGAAACTGTATAGCGGCAAATCAATCTATCACAGCAAAGTGGGATGACGAAGAGGCTAATGATTATATTAACCGTTTAATAGGAAATACAGGTGGTTATTATCTTACCCTTTCTCACAACTACGCCAATAAAGATATGATTGTAACGGTAAACGGCGTAGTAGTAAGCAGTTACGGCGATGATGGCGAAAGCGGCAGCGATGCCACTATGGCACAACTGCAAAGCAGCGTTTTCTACAGCACCGTTGGCAACTGGCACACATCGGCGTGGAGCATCGCCAATCCCAACGGCATTTGGAAAATCTGCGATGGCGAAAATATGTTGCCGTTTTTGCGGTGGCAGGGGATTGCTTGTGAGGGGGAAGTGGGCATCGCCACAATTACGAATGACGAATTGCGAATTACGGTGTTTCCGAACCCCACGACTGGGGAGCTATCAGTTTTCAGTTCTCAGTTTTCAGTTGAAGGTATTGAGATTTTTGATGTTTACGGAAAAAATGTGAGGGGCAAATTCCCCTCCAATTCATTGGAGGGGTGGCAGCCGCAGGCTGACGGGGTGGTTTTAAACATTTCCCACCTGCCCTCCGGCATCTACTTCTTGCAAATAAAAACCGCTCAAGGTTTGGTTAATAAAAAGGTTATAAAAAACTAATGATTACTCTGTGAACCTCAGTGTTCTCTGTGTCTCTGTGCTGAAAAAAATATTCAACACAGAGGCACAGGGTTCACAAAGAAACACAGAGATTTAACCCTTAAATCCGTACACAAAAACATTAATCATTAAAAAATATTTATTATGAAAAAAATTATTATCTCGCTAATCACAGCATTAGCATTCAGTTTCAGCGCCATGGCGCAACACCCCGATTTGGGAGGCGGAGACGGAACAAGCACAGACCCGTACCAAATTTCAACCCCCACGCACCTCAAAGAACTTACAGATTACGTAAGTACGATTCACGGAAACTACACCGCAGGCATCTACTACAAGTTAATGAACGACATTGACCTTTCCGCCTATTCCGCAGACGAAGGCTGGTTGCCGATAAGTGGACAATACACAGGTTTTCAAGGCAACTTTGACGGCAATGGAAAGGTAGTGCGAAACCTTACTATCAACCGAGATGAGGCTAATCTCGGCTTATTTGGATATACTTATTATGCAACCATTGAAAACCTTGGGATAGAAAATTGCTATGTGGACAATCTTGGTGGCGGATATATACGGGTAGGCGGTTTAGTGGGATATAATTACTATTCTACCATTACCAACTGTTACGCTATAGGCAACGTAAACGGAGACTGGTATGTAGGAGGCTTGGTGGGATATAATCAAAGTTCCACCATTACCAACTGTTACACAGCAGGTACGGTAAATGGAACGGGAACGGCTATTGGCGGTTTGGTGGGCTATCAGGAAAATTCTACCATTACCGCAAGTTTTTCAAGAGCAAACGTAAGCGGAACGGAATATGTCGGCGGCTTACTCGGCAGAGCAGCGAATGCAAGCAGTATCATTACCAACTGTTATGCCACAGGCAACGTAAGCGGAGCAGGTTATTCTGTTGGCGGTTTAGCAGGAATATCTGGTACTGTCAGTTATTGCTATGCAACGGGCAATGTGAAAAACACAGGTTCAGGCTACCACGATGCAGGCGGCTTGTTCGGAAGTATTGCTGGAGAGGCTGTATTAATAAATTGCGTAGCGGCAAACGATACGGTTAGTTCAATAAGTAATTTTAGTAACCGTATCTATGGTTGGGACGGCACAGGAGGCACTACAGTACCCGCAAATTTATACGCCCTTGAAGATATGATAGTATTAAGAAACGGCAATCCTGTAAGCATTACGGACGGTTCGCCGGAAGCAGGCATAGGCAAAGATATGGCAACCCTCCAAAGTCTTGCATTTTATACCACAGCAGACAATTGGGAAGATGCCGCGTGGGATTTCGGCGTATGGAATATCTGCGATGGTTTAACCTTGCCTTGGCTGCGTTGGGAAAATATTGACTGTGGGGATTTGTTTATTCCCGTAACCAACATCACAGGCGTACCCACAACGGCAATGGCAGGCGTACCGCTCACGCTAACCGCTACAGTGCTGCCCTACAATGCCACCCACACTGCCATTGTTTGGAGTGTAGAAGATGCAGGCAGCACAGGTGCCACTATTGTCGCCAACGTCCTAAATGTCCCCACCCAAGGCACAGTAGTAGTAAAAGCCACCATAGCAGATGGTTTGGCAGAAGGCACCCCCTATACGCAAAACTTTACTATTGAAGTAGGCGAGGGCTTTGTGGCGGTAACAGACATTACCAATGTGCCCGCCGAAGCAACGGCAGGCGCTCCCCTCGCACTCACTGCGACGATACTTCCGGCAAACGCCTCTTTTCAAAACATCTCTTGGAGCGTTACCTACGCAGGAACCACCGGCGCCACCATTACCGGCGGCAATATCTTCAATGCCGCAAGCGAAGGCATGGCAATGATTAAAGCCACCATCGCAAACGGCGCTGCTATGGGAACACCTTTTACCAAAGAATTTAGCATTACAGTAAAACCACTAAGCATTTCAGAGATCACCGCCGCGGCAATCACGGTTTATCCGAACCCCACGAACGGGCAATTACGAATTACAAGCAACGAGTTACAAGTTACAAGTATCGCAATTTTCGATATGTACGGCAAGCAAGTACAAACGTCCCTTGTGTCCCAATCGGCTTCCGAAACTGCAATAAACATTAGTCATTTACCTAATGGGATATATTCTATAAGAATAACAACCGATAAAGGTTTGGTTAATAAAAAGGTAATAAAACATTAATCATTAAAAAATATTCAAATGAAAAAAATTATCATCTCGCTAATCATAGCATTAGCATTCAGTTTCAGCGCAATGGCGCAAATTAATATAGGGAATGTAAAAAAACCAACAGTCCCAACAGGAAACAATCCATCCGGTAAACAAACAGAAACAAAGAGTACCGACAATTCCGGACAGAACGCAAGCCAAACTCAAAGCGAAAAAACGGGCACAAGTTCAACTTCTAACAATGGCGCTACCTTTTATGTAAGCGAAACCACCGGCGCAGGCAGTCGCACCGCCGATGGCTCGAAAGAGAAACCTTACAAAGACTTGCAGGCGGCTATTGATGCCGCCCCGGAAGGCTCGGTAATTCGCGTTGCCGAAGGAAATTATCTCGGCAAAATGGACCAGGGTTATATTGAAGTAAAGAAGTATCTTACTATTGAGGGCGGCTGGAATACCGATTTCACAGAGAAAAATCACACGAAATTTCATACCACGATTCGCCCAACGGAGGAAATAGCAAAGGCAGGAACATCAGGCAGTCATGCACTTCTAGATGTGATAGTAAAAGGAAATCGCAAAGGAACAGTAATCGTTGACGGTATTATTTTCGATATGGGGCAATATAACTTGTACTGCAAGCCGGTGTACGACAATCCGGTGGCAAGTGCGCCCGCAAACTGCGAAACAGGGAGGATTATAGCGCCGGGCGAATCGCCGTTGGGTGTTCCTACAACCGGTGGTGTAAGTGGCTCGCGTCAAATTATGCACGGCGCTGTGGAAGGAAAACTGATTGTGCGCAACTGCATCTTTTCCAATGCGATGCACTACGGCATTCAAATGGAAAACATTGCCGGACACTGGGAGATATATAACAATATTTTTGTTGCCTGCCGTATGGCAGCCTGCGAAGTGCGCGGAAACGGCGTTGCCCCGGAAACAGAAACAACACTCAAATTTTATAACAATACCGTGCTGTTTACATGGCCACGCACAAAACTCCTTGAAGATATGGGCTACGGCTTTCGCTACATGACCCGTATGAATTACGACGTGTACGACAACCTGTTTGGTTGCAACTTCTACGGCGCATTAGACCGCACACGCTTCGACAGCGACTTGAAACGCGACAAACTCCGTGTTACCAATGCTTACGATAACCTTTTCTTTGCCAATCGCATGGGCGACATTTGCCTGCCATCGGGCGGCGGATTATGGAATTTTCAACCTGCAAAGAATTTCGAGGAAGTAGAGCAATTGCAAAAATATGAAGGCAACCGCGAAGTAAACAGCAACGAAATAGACTTGATTAAAAAGGCGGTAAACGACCCTTACTTGAAAGGTTATCTCGGCTTAACCATGAGTCATTCTTCATCTTACGATGAAAATTCGGCGATGAACACCTTCCGCTCCGCTTTTGGAATGAACAAACAAGGCACCGAAACCGTGCGTGTAAGCATGTATGGCAACAGATACCCATACACAGATGTGCAAAAACTTTGGAGTATCATTCCGGGCAAAGGTGCACAAAAACTATAATTATTAGCCATTAAAAAATATTTATGAAAAAAATTATCATTTTGCTAATCACAGTATTAGCTTTATTCAGCTTCAGCGCAATGGCGCAAACCACTTGGAGCGGTACGCAAAACCTTTCCAATGGACAGACCGTTTCTTCTGACATTATTCTTAGCGGAACGGTGAAAATTAATGTGCCTTCCGGCGCTACCGCTACCATTAGCGGCGCTATTTCCGGTACCGGTTCTATGGTAAAAGAAGGTGCGGGAACTTTGGTTTTAACCGCACCGAACAGCACCTACAGCGGCGCTACCGAGATTAAGGCAGGGGGGATAAGATTAGGCGCCGGTACAACAAACGCTAATTTAAAAGGAACATCAAGTGTTACAGTTAATGCGGGCACACGGCTTACCTTTCAGCCACAAACCACGATAACTTTTACCCGTGTGATAAAAGGAGCAGGAGACGTTTATTTTTGGAGCGGAACAACTCTGTTAACTGCCCAAAATACCCTTACGGGAAAAATAACCATTCAGGGGGCATCTTTGCAAGTAGGTAATGGCGCAATTGGAAGCATTAACTGTGATGTGGTCATGGCTTACTCATCAGATAAGCTCCTTTTTATGCCCGGAAGTAACTATACTTTTTCAAAAGTCATCACAGGACCGGGGAAAGTGGCTTATTCAGGGACATTTAACCAGCAACTGTTTTTAACCGGAAATAACACCTACACCGGCACAACTACCGTAGAAGCAGGCTATTTGAATATTGGCAACAATGGAACCACCGGTAGCCTGTCAGTCTATAATAATATTAATGTAATGAGTGGCGCTCACATTGTTTTTAACCGCTCTAACGATTATACCTTTTCGGGAGTAATCTCAGGAGCAGGAGGTTTGATAAAATTAGGAACCGGTAACTTAACATTAACCAATGAAAATACTTACACCGGTAATACCTATATTAAAGCCGGTAAACTTACTTTGGGTGCAAGTGGAAAAATTGAAAAATCAAGTAACGTTAGTATATGGACGGGAACAAAATTTGATATTACTACAGCCCCTAAAAAGATAAAAAACATTTACGGCGGCGGAGAGGTTATTTTGGGAACAAGATCGTTAACAATCGGAACTGAAGGGCAAGCGGATGGTGGCGGAAACTTTGAAGGAAAAATTACCGGTAATGCGTTTTCCGGCTACGTTGCACTTGTTAAACGTGGAACAGGTACGCTTACACTGACAGGCTCAAGCACTTATTCGGGAGATACGTACATTTATGAAGGTGTTGTGGTTTTCAACAAATTGGAAAATTTCGGCGCTTCATTTTTAATTCTTGGCACAAGCACTTTGCGCTGGGCTTCCGGAAATACCGCTGATATATCTTTAAAAATCAGAACTTTTATAGCCAACAAAACACATACTTTTGATGTGGGAAGCAATAATGTTACTTTTGCCAATACTTTCCCCGGTAATACAAACAACTTCTCCATTACCAAAGCCGGCAGCGGCACACTCACTTTCAATGCGCCACAGTCTTATACCGGCGAAACGAACATCAACGCCGGAAATTTGGTAATTAATGCACTGAACGGTTTGCAAAGCAGTAAAGTGAATATAAATTCTCAAGGTACATTAGTGTTTGCTAAGAGTTGTATTTACGCAGGACAAATTTCGGGTGCCGGAAAAGTGGAAATTGCTGCTTTTTCCGCTGACCATGTAACTCTTAGTGCCTCCAATAATTATACCGGCACAACCACCGTAAAGTCAGGTCATTTACAAATAACCGGCACAGGTTCCCCTGTAAGCGAGGTTATCTTGTCAACATCTTCTACTTTTTTAAGATTTATTGGTAGTGGTACGATTACTTATTCGGGAAAAATTTCCGGTAGCGGCTACGTTGAGAAAAGCGGAAATGGAAAGACCATTTTAACCGGCGCTAATACTTATACCGGCTTAACAAGAGTTGACCAAGGTGTTTTGCAAATTGGAAACGGCACGAGCAACGGCAACATTGACAATACTTCTCATGTAGTATTGGTATCAACGAGTGCAACGCTTCGTTTTGAACCGAGAACATATTACACTTGTTTCAAAGTAATTAGCGGAGCAGGAAAAGTGGAAACCAAAGGTGCGCTTTATTTTACGGCTAACAATACCTACACCGGTACCACAACCATTGAAACGGATGGTGTATTGAGTATAGGAAGCGAAAACGGCACAACAGGCAGTGTAGCAGGCAATATTATTAACAATGGAAAACTCTATTTTGGTCGCTCAAATGCTTACACTTATTCCGGAATCATATCAGGAACAGGAAGTGTGTACAAATATGGCACAGACAATCTTACCCTCAATGGGGTAAATACCTATTCGGGCATAACCTTTATTAATAGCGGAGTCCTCACTTTGGGCGCGTCAGGCTCTATCTCAAATTCTGAGATTCAATTTTCACCCTACGGCGGCGGCACATTTGATATTTCGGCAGGCAATAAAACGATAAAAGGACTTCAGGGCACCCATTCCACAGCCGTTGTTCAACTTGGCTCTCGTACATTAACCATTGGAACTTCCGGATCAAGCAATGGCGGCGGCGAGTTTCGGGGAACATTTACCGGTACCGGCAGCGTGGTTAAAAACGGAACGGCGAAATTTACAATGTACGGAAATAGCACTACCACAGGTACTTTTACCACAACTGCCGGAACCGTAAGTTTTTCAGGAAAATGGAATGGAAACTTCGTTCAGTGGGGAGCAAATACATTAGAAGTTCAAGGTTGGCCTACCATTAACGGAAATTTGGAAATAATGGGCGGTACACTGAGCTTCTCTTCCGGCTCAAAACTTACTGTTAACGGAGAAGTGTTACCTTCTTCACGCACTACTGTAAAATACAATACCAATGCAACGGTTACCGGCTATGTGCTGATGACAGCCGCTTCGGGTATCACTTCCGCAGAATCGTACAAACTTGATCTTACCGGTATTTCAGGAAAATTGGGCGTTACTTCTCCTACCACGTTGTGGGTGAACACTACGCCGTTGGATAATATACCACCTAATCCCGGAGCCGGTGTAAATGGAAGTGTCATAGCCCAAACGGTTACACTAAGTTGGAGCAAAGCCACCGACAATTCAACTCCCCAAAACGAACTGCGATATTATGTTTATCGTTCGTTATCCAATAATATCAATACGGTTTCCACCTGTCAAACCAATGGTACTTTACTCACTTCGGGCGGCATGGTAAATATGACAACCTTTTCAGAGAGCAATTTGACGCCTAACACCATTTATTTTTATAATGTAATAGTGGAAGACAAAGCCGGCAATAGAGCCGCATACACTTCCAAGGCAATTCTTACCCAAAAACCCACACTTACAGGCTCGCCAACCATTACGCCATACCCCGCAATTTCACAGACTTTGTCTGTAGATTTGTCGGATATGACCTCCATTCCCGAAATCCCAAACTTAGGAACCTTTCACTATACTTGGATGCGTACCCAAGCGGATGAAAACACAGGCGCACCCGGTACAAACACGGTTACAATAGGCACAAACGCAACTTATACGGTACAGATTGAAGATATTGGAAGTTATATAAGCGTGGCAGTATTGGCCAGCAACTGTAGCGGGAATCCACATTCTTCATTTTATATGGTTCCCAAAATTGATCAGCCCGCGCCGCAAACGCCAACGCTACAATTGAGAACGCACAATAGCATTACCCTCAATGAAGTCGCTACTCCATATATTAGGTACCGTATGAACGACGGCGAGTGGCAAACCTCTCGCACATTCTCAGGCTTGAACCCCGAAACCACCTATAGTTTTCAGGCATATTATATTGAAACGCCATTCAGTAATGCCTCACCGGTAAGCCAAGCAACTGCGATTACCACCCTTGCCGAGCCGCCCATTCAGCAAATAAAATTGGCATGGATGGCAACGGAAAACAGCGAAAAAAGTTTTGAAACCTTAATAAACAGCGGACAAAGTTGTATCGTAAACTGGGGCGATGGCGAGGTAGAAATTATTTCGCCCACACGTAACATTGAGGCGGTAACCGTGAGCCATACCTACACCACAGCAGGGCATTACCCTGTTACGATTACCGGAATGACAAGCGAAACCGTTTTTGAGGTTTTTAGATGCGATGATGACGATGTTACTGATATTGATGTGAGTGAAGCGGGAGGATTGCAAGTTTTAGAGTGCCCCAATCAACAATTAACAGAAATAATTTTTGACCAATATTCTGATTTATATTATGTAGATTGCAGAAACAATCGTTTGCAACTTTCTACATTATATCAACTTTCTCAATTAATTGCCGATCCGCAAAATAAACTGCTCGGTACGCAAAACCTGTTGCCGAAAACCGTAATGGCAAATGCTTGGGTAAATATGCCGGAACAGATGTTTTTTGGAACATCACAAACGCCTACCGTATTTGTGGTTACAAGAAACGGAAATGCGGCAGTAATTAATGTGGATTATCAATTGAACGCAAGCGGCATTAAATTCATCACTGCCGGCAATTTTGCGGTAACGATGACCAATGCGGCAATCGTGTCGCATCCAAATCACCCCGCCATCGTAACGGCAACCTTTACGGTTGAAGAAAGCATATTCTGTGGTGGTGACGGCGGACGTGCCACCCCCTACGAAATCTGCGATGCGCAAACACTTTACAATTTTAAAAATTGGATAAACAGCGGAAATGGCAATGAAGCAGAAGACCTCAACTTTATTATTACGAATGATATTGACTTGAGCGCGTACCCCAACTGGGAACCGATAGGGATATATAATTACGAAGATCAAAGTATGGCATTTCAAGGAACGCTAAACGGAAACGGAAAGGTTATTAGAAATCTGAATATTAATAATTATAGATATTTTGATAATGGTTTCTTTGGTTATATTACCAACGCAACTATTACAAATTTGGGGATAGAAAATTGTAATATAATTGGTCAAGAAAGAGTAGGCGGTTTTGCAGGAAGAATTGAGAACTCCAGCATCAGCGGTTGCTATGTAAGTGGTAATGTAAGCGGCGGACATAATGCAGGCGGCTTTACAGGATTTGTTCAAGACACCTACTTTAATAACTGCTATTCAACGGCAGAGGTAACCGCAACCAGTTTTCATGCAGGTGGTTTTGTGGGTGTTGCTCTCGATTATTCTACATTCGCCAATTGTTATGCCACCGGCAATGTTACTGCGAGAGATCGTGTGGGTGGTTTTGCAGGAGTAATTTCTGAGTCTTTCATTGAAAATTGCATTGCGCTCAACAACATGGTCATTGCAAGAAATGGTGAAAATGTGAATAGGCTTGCAGGAGTAATGGCTTCCGGTGCTACCACAAACAACAATTACGCCAATTACGACATGATTGTGCAAAGCAACGGCGTTAATATTGAAGTAGTTGAAGGCTCTGATGCAGCCGGCGTGGGTTACTCTTCCGAACAATTTAGAAATAGAAATATTTACACCTCCGGAACTTTCTGGAATCACGGTAACCCTTGGAGCATGTACGAGCCTTGGAATCCGGTGGAAAGCGCTATTTGGGATCTTTGTGATGATGAAACATTTCCTTACCTGCGTTGGCAAAATATAACTTGTTCCGACCATTTAGTAATAGTAAAGGCCGGACCAAACGGTACAGCCATTCCATTGGGAATCAACGGCGTTGAAACCGGCAGCAGCATGAGCATTACCTTTGTCCCCGATCCGTTTTATGAAATAAATGATGTGATAGTAGGTCAAGTGTCAGCGCTCAGTCAGGTGGTTAACAATACATTAACCATAGAAAACATTCAATGGAATCAGCATGTTAACGTTACATTCAAATTTAATACTAATAACTTTTGCGGCGGAACGGGTACTATGAATACTCCGTACCAAATTTGCGATGCACAATCGTTAGCAGCTTTGGCACAAATGGTGAATACCGGTAGTTTGTCGAGCAACAACCTGTTTTTCAGAGTTACTGCCGATATAGACCTGAGTGCGTATCCCAATTGGGAACCGATTGGAACATTTGAGCATCCGTTCAGCGGCTTATTTCTGGGTAATGGTCATGTAATTAAAAATCTTTCTATTAATAAACCCGATGATAACTATATCGGTTTGTTCGGTTTTGTTGAAAGCGGGAGTATTTCAAATTTGGGCATAGAAAACTATAATATTAAAGGAGGCTCCGGAGTAGGCGTTTTGGCAGGAATAAACAAAGCAGATATTATGTATTGTTATGCAGGAGGTTACAAAGAAGGAAATGAATGTGGATACATAACCGGATGGGGAGCAGTGGGCGGTTTAGTGGGCGTTAATTACGGCAATATCTCAAATTGTTATACGAGCGGGCATGTGCACGGAGCTGACCGAGTTGGCGGTTTAGTGGGCAGCAATGAATTAAATAGTATTATTCAATATTCTCTTAGTTCAACTTATGTAACAGGTTCTTATGTAGGCGGTATTGCAGGCGCAAATTTTGAAGGTACTATCAGAAACTGCGTGGCTGCAAATAACAGCGTGATAATGTATGAGTTTATGGATGAAGTAACAGCAAATCGTATTGTGGGAACAAATACTACTGCGCAAAACGTACAAGGAACATTGCAAAACAACTATGCGTGGGAAGATATGCCCGTTGTTTTTGCAAATGAGCCTTTAACAGAATTAGGCTTTGACCTTAACGGCGTAAACGGCTCCGGAAGACCGGCATGGGAATTGCTTACCCAAACATTCTACACTACTTACGAAAATTGGATGTGGAATGGCTGGAACTTGCAAACCGGAACCAATGGTATTTGGAGAATCTGCGAAGGCGAAACCTTGCCGTTTTTGGCTTGGCAAAACAATGTTACCTGCTCCGATTACATCATTAACGCTTATGCACACGAAAACGGAACAATTGAACCTAACGGCACTATTGGCGTAATGGCAGGCGAAAGCATTACCTTCACTTTTACCCCAAATCCGTTTTATGTGGCAGATAAAGTGATTGTAGGTAATGATACTTACGATGCCAACGGAAATACTTTTACGCTTTCCAACATCAACCAAAATTATACCGTTCAGGTTACTTTCAAATTCTCTCCCGATTTGTTCTGCGGCGGCGATGGTACAGAGCAAGATCCATATCAAATTTGTAGTGCGCAAACGTTAGCCATGTTTGCACAATATGTAAATGCCGGAAATGGAAATCATACTGCCGACAAATATTATATTTTAACTGCTGATATTAATTTGAATGCTTATGAAAATTGGGAACCAATTGGAGCATTCTCTTATGAATATGAAAAGGCTTTTAAAGGTAACTTTTATGGTAATAACCATGTAATACGAAACTTAACCATCAATAAAGAAGATGGATTTATGAGCGGTTTATTCGGTTATACAATGTTTGCGAACATTAGCAACCTTGGCGTGGAAAATTGTAACATAACCGCAGGCTTTGAGATAGGCGGTTTGGTAGGGCATTGCTATAGCACTGTTGTTGCAAACAGTTATGTTACAGGCAATATAAGCGGAGTTAGCAATGTTGGCGGTTTGGTGGGATATGTCGGAACATTCTCAACCATCAATAGTTGTTATGCTAATGTAAATATTGCTGCATCTTTTGCTTATGCAGCCGGTTTAGCAGGAGTGAACAACGGTGTTATAACCAACTGTTATGCAGCCGGAAACATAACCGGAGAATATATGGTAGGCGGTTTGGCAGGTTACAATTTCTATATTATTCAAAATAGTGTTGCTGCTTTAGAGACACTGACAGGAACTAACGAAATTTATGCTGCAACGGTAAATCGCGTGGCAGGGATAGCAGTGGGAGAGAACATCCTATTCTCGAACAACTACGCCAACGAAAATATGGTAATTACAGTTGCCGGCGAAACAGAAACGCGCCCCAATGACGAACTTAACGGCAACGCCGTTAGCATGGAGTGGTTGCGCACAAGTTATTTCTACACAAATACCTACAATTGGACACAAGGCGGCGCGTGGGATTTCACTACCCCCGTTTGGAATATTTGTGAACAGGAAACCTTACCTTACCTGGCTTGGCAAAACAATGTGAACTGCTCCGATTATATTGTTACCGCTTACGCCCACGAAAACGGCGCTATTGAACCTAACGGCATTATCGGTGTAATGGCGGGCGAAAGCATTACTTTCACTTTCACCCCTGTCCCATTTTATATGGCAGATAAAGTGATTGTAGGTAATGATATTTACGAGGCTACAGGCAACACTTTCATTCTTGAAAATATTAATGCAAACACAACAGTGCAAGTTACTTTCAAACCCGATGCTGCCTCATTATTCTGCGGTGGAGAGGGCACCGAACAAAGTCCTTACGAAATTTGTGATGCGCAAACATTATTCAATTTGGCACAGTTTGTTAATGCCGGACACGGTGCACAAACCGAAGGTGTTTACTACATATTAACCAACAATATTGACCTGAGCAGTTATGCCGCAGGCGAAGGATGGATGCCGATTGGGGTATGGGAACTTGGCACTAATACTGTTGACCACAATAAGGCTTTTCAAGGCAATTTTAACGGTAATAATCATGTAGTGCAAAATCTTACCATCAATAGAGAACATACTATAGCTGTGGGGCTATTCGGTTACGCAAGAAATGCCAATATAAAAAATCTCGGAGTGGAAAATTGTAATATTGTTGCATATTATCAAGCAGGCGGATTAATAGGGCATACTGAATATACAATCATTACCAACTGTTATACTACGGGAAACATAAGCGCAACCGGTCAAGTAGGTGGTTTGGTGGGATTGAATGACTATTCTTCAGTCATTGCCAATTGCTTCACTACTTGCGATGTAACCGGAAGACTTTTTGTAGGTGGCTTGGTAGGATATAATTTATTTGCAACTACTATTATGAACAGTGTTGCAGCTAACGGAACTATTACATCTTTGGAAGAATCTGAATTTAGCCGCATTAATCGTATAGTTGGATGGAATTATTTTAATAGCGAACTTATAAACAACTACGCTTTCGAAGATATGGCAATTACCATTGCAGGACAACCTTTTTATCCAATGGATAATGACCAAAACGGCACAGCCAAAAGTATGATTACTTTACAATCTCGTGATTTTTATACCAATGAAGAAAACTGGACAACAGGCGGCGCTTGGGATTTTGATGAGGTTTGGAATATTTGCGAAAGCGAAACATTACCCTTCTTTATAAAACAAAATACACCTTGTTTGGGTTTATTCACTATTACCGCCACTTCATCAGGACCCGGAACTATTTCCCCCGAAGGCGCTATAACGGTTGAAGCAGGAAATGATATCACGATTACCTTCACACCGGAAGAAAACTTCATGGTTGCCGGAATTATCATTGATGGCACGATTATTCCGCAATCTGAAAACTTAACTTCCTATACGTTTACGAATGTACAAAGAAGCCATAATATTGAAGTGATGTTTGGAGTGAAACGTTACTTAATTCTTACCAATGCCGATTCTGAAAAGGGGTGGCTTAATCTTGTGTGGCAAGGGTTTGAATTTCCGACGGAAGATATTTATGGTTGGACTATTGGCGAGGGCGCTGATATGAAATTTACCTTTGGTGCGAAAGAAGGATATCAAGTTAACCAACTGTTAATAGACGGAATGAATGTACCCGATTCTATCCCCGGAGGAAGTTATACTTTTGTAAATATAGTTGCCGACCACACCATTGAAGTAACCTTCAAATCGTTTTCCGACCTCTTCTGCGGCGGCGATGGCACCGCAGAAACTCCTTACGAAATTTGCGATGCCCCGACACTTGCCGCTTTGGCAACGTTGGTAAACGAAGGCAATGGCAATTTTACGTCCGGCAAATATTTTATTGTAACGAATCAAATTGATTTAATTGATTATGAAAATTGGGAACCGATTGGTAGAGACGTTAATTTCGATTTAACCAAAACATTCCGAGGTAATTTCAACGGAGACGGTTATGTCATTACCAACCTTACCATGAACCGCTCCGATGAAGAATGTGTAGGATTATTCGGTTTCATAAACAATGCCACTATCAAAAATTTGGGTATCGAAAACTGTAATGTGATTGGACAATTTAATGTGGGCGGATTAGCAGGTTTCGTTTCAGGCTTTTCAACTATTAGCAACTGCTATGTAACGGGTAATGTTTCTGGTATGGACATGATTGGCGGTTTGACAGGTCAACTTATTGGCACAGCAAACATCATTAACTGCTACGCTGCTGCAAACGTTAGCGGAGAGTTGGTTGTAGGCGGATTAGTTGGAGTGAATGGACTCTCCAATATTTATAACTGCTACGCCACCGGAAATGTAACCGGAATTGACGAAGTGGGCGGTTTAGTGGGTGTAAGCAATACTTTTGGCAGCATTGCCAACTGCTATGCAGCAGGTAATGTAACCGGCAGTTATACCATTGGCGGCTTGGTGGGAAGAAACACCATGGGTACCATTCAAAACTGTGTGGCGGCGAACGACACGATCAGTTCATTAGTAAGTCCGGTAAACATTAACCGCATTGTTGGAAATGACGACAGCGGCTCCGGTGATTTCTACTACAACAATTACGCCAACGGCGCCATGAGAATCATGTTTAACGGCAATTCAATCGTGCGCCCCAACGATGCAAGTTTGAACGGAACGGCAACGTCTCCCGCCAATCTCAAATCCTATTCCTTCTACGCCAATACATCCAACTGGCGTAATAATGTAGCATGGTATATAGATAATGCGGTGAATTCACAAATGATTTGGAGAATATGCGACAATGCTACTTTACCATTTTTCCAATGGCAAGAGGGCATTGCGTGTCCGTATATTATTATCGCAACAGCAGGTGAAAACGGAACGATTACCCCTTCAGGAGATATATTGGTAAATCCGGGCGCAGATTTCCGCTTTACCTTTACCCCCGATGCCGGATATGTGGTAGAGAATGTAATTGTAGGCAACTTCCACTATCCTGATTCAACGGCAGGATATACTTTCTATAATGTTCAGGAAAACCATACCATTCAGGTATATTTTGCTCCGGCATTTGTTCCGGTAACCAACATTACGGGCGTACCTACCACAGCAACGGCAACCTTGCCGCTCACGCTTACCGGCACGGTAGTGCCCGGCAATGCCACCAACCAAACCATTGTTTGGAGTGTGCAAAACGCAGGAACTACAGGCGCTACCATTGACGGTAATAACGGACTTCATACCACCGATGCCGGAACAGTAACCGTTCGCGCCACCATTGCCAACGGTTTAACACCCACCACGCCCTATACCCAAGATTTTAATATTGCGGTATCCAAAGCCACCCTTACAGGAACGCCAAGCATAACCGGCAATGCAGTGTTTGGCGAACAATTAACGGCTGTTACCACTGGTTTGTCTTCAACGCCCTTAGTGACTTTAGGGACATTAATGTATCAATGGCAACGCGGCACCACTAACATTATCGGAGCTACAAGCGCTACTTATACTTTAGAGCAAGCCGATATTGGCCAAACCATTCGTGTGCAGGTAACGGCAGCCAATTGTAACGGCACGGCTACATCGT
>WQTS01000131.1 GCA_009786185.1 Bacteroidota bacterium | reverse complement strand
CTCACGCCGGCGGCAGTCCAAGTGGCGCGCAGCTCCGGATCCATAGTTTCATCATTGCCTAAAATGATGGCAGTGGCTATACTGTACTCCTCGCCCGACAAGCCTGCGGAGAAAAGCATTTGAGAAAATTTTTGTTGAACGTAATGTGAAGCCATTTTAATTTGGTTAGGCACATTTTTACCCACTTTACACCAATTCGTTTCTTTCACATAACCGGTAAAATAAACGCCTTTTCTTTTCATAAAATTCTTATAATCAAATTGATTTGGATTCCTTGGCTTTTCGATAGGTGAAAGTTGCGTGTTAATTAATATCACATCGCCATACTTGAATTGTGCGGACAATGAGTCTCTTTTAAAGTATAAAATCGCCTTTTCTACTCTTGTAAAATACTGATTTTTAAAACGTACAACTGCTTTCACGCTTCTTTCCGATTTTTTAGGATGGTCAACAATCGTAGCAATCCAGAATTTTTGTTCTTGAATGAAGCGCTTCTCTTCAGCTGTTGGTTTTTTATTTAATATGGATGAAGTTGTCATAAAACCGGCAACAGCAAATGATAAAAAGAGCAAAATGGAAGCTGTTTTTTGCTGAAAAAATTCTACGTTTTGAAATAAAATGTAGGAAAAAAGTACAAAAATTACCAAGGGTAAAAAGAGAATGGCAGTTTTTTCTACATAAAATAAGGAAAAATATGCAGAAAAAATGCCTAAAATATACGGAAAAAAGATTTTAAATACAGGATATTTTGAGATATTCATAGAATAGATTTTCTACGAATATACAACACTTTTACCCGTTATGCAATCGAATTAGGTTAATTTTATTGCATTGATTTTCTGTTGTATGCGAATAGAATGAGCGGGAGCCGCTAAAGATTTACTTAAAATAAGGAAAGTTTTTTCCCGGATAATAAGCCTGGTTTCCTAACAATTCTTCGATGCGAAGTAATTGGTTATATTTTGCAATCCTGTCGGTGCGGCAAGCTGAGCCGGTTTTGATTTGTCCGGTGTTCAAAGCCACAGCTAAATCGGCAATAGTGGTATCTTCCGTTTCGCCGGAGCGGTGCGACATTACCGCCGTATAACCGTTACACTTCGCCATATTCACTGCATCAATCGTTTCGGTTAAAGTTCCTATTTGGTTCACTTTTATCAAGATAGAGTTGGCAATACCTTTTTCAATACCTTCTGCCAAACGTTTTACGTTGGTTACGAAAAGATCATCGCCCACGATTTGAATATCGTTTCCTAATTTTTCGGTCATAATCTTCCAGCCTGCCCAATCGTCTTCCGCCATGCCATCTTCAATAGAAACGATAGGATATTTTTTTACCCAATTTGCCCAATAATCCACCATTTGCGCCGGTGTTAATTTTTCGCCGGTCGACTTTTTGAAATGATATACATTTTCATCCGTAAGAAAATACTCCGAAGATGCAGGATCGAGCGCAATGCAAATGTCTATACCGGGTTTGTAACCTGCTTTTTCAATGGCTTTTAGAATTACTTCTATTGCTTCTTCGTTCGATTTTAAGTTGGGAGCAAAGCCGCCTTCATCGCCCACGTTGGTCGCATAGCCCATCCCTTTTAATACCGATTTCAAATGATGGAACGTTTCGGTGCCCATGCGAAGCGCTTGCGAGAATGTTTCCGCGCCTATCGGCATAATCATAAACTCTTGAAAATCTATGCAATTATCGGCATGTGAACCCCCGTTAATAATGTTCATTAGCGGAATGGGCAGGGTGTTGGCATTTACGCCGCCCACATAACGATACAATTCCTGACTGCTTTCTTGTGCAGCGGCTTTAGCAACAGCTAATGAAACGCCCAAAATAGCATTGGCGCCCAAATTGGCTTTGTTTGGCGTTCCATCAATTTCTATCATGTGCGCATCAATTTCGTTTTGGTTAGAAATCAACATGCCTTTTAATTCGTTAGCTAATACGCCATTAACATTTTCAACGGCTTTTAAAACACCTTTGCCTAAATAGGTTGACTTGTCGCCATCGCGAAGTTCCACAGCTTCGTGCACGCCTGTGGACGCACCAGAGGGAACCGCTGCACGCCCCATAGCGCCGGCAGCAGTATATACATCAACTTCTACGGTTGGATTTCCTCTTGAATCCAAAATTTGACGACCGAAAATTCCAATAATTTCACTCATATTCTTTGATTTTTAATGATTTACGTATTTTTAAGATGAGGTGCAAATTTACGAAATTATTTTAATTCAATAAATATTTTAAATCTACGTTTGAAACTTTAAAACAAACAAAATGCAATTCCTTAAAACAGCCCTGTTATTTTTTATCTTTTTTAACATAAAAAGCCTGCTTTTCGCCCAAAATAAACCCGATGATATTGTTGGATTTTATCTCAACGAAGATCCGTTTTCCGGCGCCATTTCGCAAATATATATTTATAATGCCGGAAATGATACGTACGAAGGAGTTGTGGTTTGGGTAAATGAAGAAGACAGGAAAAAATTTGAAGGCTTGGTGTTTCTAAAAGAAATGACTTTTAATGCTAAAAAGAACGAGTGGCAAAATGCTTCTATGATTTATCCGGGAAAAAGCGGAAAATTTAAAGCTGACATGCGCCTTGAAAAAGATGGCCGGCTCCGTGTGAGGGGTTATTGGGGCATTTCCATGCTTGGTAAAACATTGTATTGGGAAAGAGAAAAAGAATCTAGAAACAAAAATATAAAACCATGAAAGCAGAAAATGGAGTTTTGAATATAAACTACCCTGTCTCGCTTCGCGAGCCACCCCTTCAAAATTTGAAGGGGATTATTCTACCGTCTCCATTCTCCCTTCTGCTTTCGTGCTTTCTGCTTTTCTCCCTTTTTCCTTGTTCTGCGCAAGCCCCCAAACACATCTTCCTCTTCATCGGCGACGGCTTGGGAATTGGGACGTTAACCTATAGTGAAATTATAGCTAAAGAAAAAGGAGAAACGCTTTGTTTTTCGCAATTTCCGGTAACGGGACTCATGACTACCCACTCCGCAGATGACTTGGTAACTTGTTCTGCCTCAGCGGTAACAGCCATGGCTTCCGGAGAGAAAACCAAAAATAGCATGCTAAATATTGCTCCGGATTCTGTGCATATTTTAACGCCAATTTCAAAAATATTGCATCAAAAAGGCTATTGGATTGGCGTTGCCACAACGGTAAGTCTAGACCATGCCACACCGGCAGGGTTTTATGCACATTCATTAAGCCGGAAAAACTATTACGACATTGCCAAACAGCTTCCCGCCTCCGGATTCCGATTTTTTGCCGGGTCGGGCTTTTTAGACCCTGAACCTAAGGATTCGGTTTCTATTTTTGCGCTACTAAGGGAAAATGGGTATGCCGTTTTTACTTCCATTCATCAATGTTTTGGGTCGAAGTCTTTGAAAAATGTATTAATTCAGCCGCAAGATAAAGATAATGTGCAACTTCCTTATTCTATTAGCAAAGATAAAAATGATTTTACGTTGGCGCAAATTACCCAATTAGGCATACAAAAACTATCGGCGCTGAACGAACCGTTTTTTTTCATGATTGAAGGCGGCTTAATTGATTGGGCAGCCCACGATAATTTGGCAGAAGAAGTGTATGGAGAGGTGAAAGAGTTTTCGGAGGCAATTGAAGTTGCTTTAGCATTTTATAAAGAGCACCCGAAAGAGACTTTAATTATCGTTGCTGCTGATCATGAAACAGGTGGAGCGATGATTTTGTCGGATGGTTTGCACTTTAATTCGGAAGATCATACCGGAAGTATTGTTCCTGTTTTTGCTATTGGCGCCGGCGCGGAAGTTTTTTCGGGATTATATGATAACACAAAAATTCCGAAAAAAATTCTGCATCTTTTACGATAAAAACTGATTTTATATTAATTTGCCGTATTAAAAATTAATTTTTATGAATAATACACAACATATTTACAGTTGCCAACAAGATTGGACGCCGGCTTCATTTGTTGAAACCACAATAAAAGAATTGAAAGAACAATTGGGAAATGACCGCGTAGTGCTTGGACTATCAGGCGGTGTAGATTCTACCGTAGTTGCCGTTTTGTTGAATGAAGCCATTGGAAAAAACCTCTTTTGCATTTTTGTAGACCACGGATTATTGCGCAAGAATGAATTTGAAAGCGTATTAGAAAACTATAAAGTATTGGGTTTAAATGTAATCGGCGTTCGGGCGGCGCAACGTTTTTATGATGTGCTAAAAGGCGTAACCGATCCTGAAGCCAAACGCAAAATTATCGGCAAGGGTTTTATTGATGTGTTTGATGAAGAAGCGCATAAATTGCAAAATATTAAATGGTTAGCGCAAGGCACCATCTATCCCGATATTATAGAGTCGAAATCTGTCGATGGCAAAGTCATCAAATCACATCACAATGTGGGTGGGCTTCCCGAAAAGATGAACCTGAAAGTGGTAGAGCCGTTAAAGACCTTATATAAGGATGGTGTGCGCAAAGTAGGTGCAGAGTTAGGTATTCCGGAATCGTTGATACAAAGACATCCGTTTCCGGGACCCGGATTAGGCGTGCGCATTTTAGGTGAAATTACGCCTGAAAAAGTACGCGTTCTACAAGATGCAGACGATATTTTTATTACCGGTTTGAAGGAGCACGGCTTATATCATCAAGTATGGCAAGCGGGCGCTATTTTGCTACCTGTTCAATCGGTAGGAGTTACAAACAACGAAAGAACCTACGAAAATGCGGTAGCATTGCGTGCAGTACTATCTACCAATGCCATGACGGCAGAGTGGGCGAAACTTCCCTACGAATTTCTCGGCAAAATTTCCAACGAAATTATTACTAAAGTAAAGGGAGTTAACCGTGTGGTTTACGACATTAGCTCCAAACCTCCCGCAACGATTGAGTGGGAGTAGATATTTTTTACGGGAAGTAAAAAAATCTATATTTGCCGACCTAAAAAAATAACATGGTTCGAGGTATGCGGTATGCGGTATGCAGTAAGCAAATTATAATTTTTATTTTGTTGCTTGCTTTGTTGCCGTTACAATTAGTTGCCGATAATAGCATGGAAAGCGAAGAGTTTCATGCTGATGAGTATATTATGGAGCATATCGTAGATAGCTACGGTTGGCATATTACTACCTTTTTGAACAGAGCGATTTCTATCCCGTTGCCCGTTATTTTATTTAGCGAAGGAAAATTGGTTTGCTTTATGTCTTCAAAATTTCAGCAAGGCACAGCAGCTTATAAAGGATATGCCATCGGTTTTACCCAAGATACAAAAGGAAAAATTGTTAAACTGCAAGGCGAGCACGCGAACTTTACCGGCACGTTAGATTCAAATAAAAAATATGCCCTATCTCCGGTTTTCTTCGATATTTCAATTTCTAAAAACGTATGTGCTTTAATGATAAGTATCATTATCTTGTGTTGTATATTTTTATTAGTAGCCAGAACCTACAGACGAAACCCGAATAAAGCCCCGAAAGGGTTTCAAAACATGATTGAAATGGTAATTCTTTTTATTAGAGACCAGATTGCCATTCCTCTAATTGGCGCGCAGAAGTACCAAAAATTTTTTCCTTACTTGCTCACGTTGTTTTTCTTTATTTTGTTAAACAATTTAATGGGGTTAATTCCTGTTTTTCCGGGTGGCGCAAACGTTACGGGAAATATCACAGTAACCATGATTTTAGCATTAGTTACTTTCTTTATCGTCTCTCTTTCTGCTAATAAACATTATTGGATTCATATTATCAATCCTCCCAATGTACCGTGGTGGCTTAAATTTCCCCTTCCGCTTATGCCTTTTATTGAATTGGTTGGAGCGCTTACAAAACCTTTCGTGCTCATGATTCGTCTCTTTGCTAACATGGTAGCAGGGCACATCATTATTCTCGGGTTTCTTGGCTTAATATTTATTTTTGGAGCCATGACGCCCATTGCAGGCATTCTTGTTTCGCCGGTATCTCTGCTATTTTACATCTTTATGGGTGCACTCGAACTTTTGGTAGCATTTATTCAAGCATTTATATTTACCCTTCTTACAGCGCTTTATATTGGGATGGCGATGGAAGAAGCGCACATAAAATCTGAACCATGATTTTCACAAGATTAATATGATGAACAAAACTTTATTATATAACCCTATTTACAATTAATCATTAAATTTCAAATAAATTATGACAACAATGACTCTACTACAAGTCGCTACAGACGCCGGCGCCGCAATCGGAAAAATGGGCGCAGGAATTGGTGCAGGAATCGCTGCCGTGGGTGCAGGAATCGGGATCGGGCAAATTGGTAAAGGCGCAATGGAAGCCGTTGCACGTCAACCTGAAGCCTCCGGCGACATTCGAACCTTTATGCTGCTTACCGCTGCCTTCGTGGAAGGAGTTGCCCTTTTTGGAATCGTAGTGTGTATGCTAGTGGCGATTGGATAAAATGAGCAAATCTTCGTTTTCATTTAGCAAGATATTATATACCGTTTTGATATTCCTCCTTGGAATGTCGGTAGCTTTTTATTTGGTTAAAAAGCAACGTGCAACGCCTAATACGTACGACAAATTGCGTGATTTAATCTACTACATTGACCACTATTATGTGGATAGCGTGAATCATGAGCAGCTCACGGAAAATGCAATTCGAGGAATGTTAGAGCATTTAGATCCGCATTCTACGTACTCTAATGCGGAGGAGAACAAGGCGCAAACCGAAGCCTTGGAGGGCGCTTTTGAAGGCATTGGCGTGCAATTCAATATTATGAACGATACGATTATGGTAGTGGCGGCAATTGCGGGCGGTCCATCCGAAAAAGCCGGTATCAGAGCCGGTGACCGCATTGTTCAGGTAAATGATGAACCGGTAGCTGCCGTTGGAATTACCAATGAACAGGTGTTTAAAGAATTGAGAGGAAAAAAAGGAACACATGTAAAAATCGGAATTCTGCGTCCCGGCGTGAACGGGGTGCTGGATTTTGACATTGTTCGCAATGTTATTCCTACACATTCGGTTACTTCCACATACATGATTGATGACCGCACCGGATACATTAAAATTGACCAATTTGGCGCTCATACTAAAGAAGAGTTTGAAGAAGCACTTAATGCACTGTTATCTAAAGGTATGCAGAAACTTATTTTAGATTTGCGCGGTAACGCAGGCGGTTACTTAGATGCGGCATTGAGAATTACCGATCACTTTTTATTTCAAGGCGATCTTATTCTTTCGATAAAAGGTTTACATGCCAAACAGGAAAGGTTTTATGCTACCGATAAAGGACTTTTTAAAGAGGGTGAACTTATCGTTTTGATAGATGAATTTAGCGCCTCTGCAAGCGAAATTTTAGCAGGCGCCGTGCAAGACAACGATCGCGGAACCATTATCGGAAGGCGTTCTTTTGGCAAAGGCTTGGTGCAACGTCCTTTCGATTTTGCCGACGGCTCGCAGGTACGCTTAACTGTTTCGCGTTACTATACGCCAAGCGGGCGTTCCATTCAAAGAAATTATAAAAGCGGAACGATCTCCTATTACGAAGATCTATTAAAGCGCATAGAAGAAGAGGAGAGAGAGAAAGATTCGTTATCCGTTAAAACCGACACCATTCCCTTAGTAGAGTATCGAACGAGATCGGGGCGCATTGTGTATGGCGGCGGCGGTATCACACCCGATATTATTGTGCCTCACGAAAAGAGGATTCACTCAAATGCCTATTATCAAGCGCTTAACCATGCGGCGCTTATCCAGTTTGCCTTTAATTATGCCAATCAAAATAAAGTGATACTTACAAAGAATTATCCTTCCGCAGAGATTTTTATTAAGAGGATGAATGTATCGGGCGCCGTTTTGCAAGAATATTTAAGGTTTTATGCACAAAAGAGCGGAAATGCTGTTCCATCATTAAATGCAGCCGAAAGCAAGGCACTTGGCACATGGCTCAAAGCGCTTATTGGTAGAAATTTATATCAAGATGATGCATTTTATCCGATTATAAATTCGATGGACGAGGTGATTAAACAAGCATTGAAAACGCAATAATTGGAAGATTTATATAAATTTGCACCCGTTTTTTGTAAATCTTAAAAAGTTTATATTATGAGAAAATCTATTTTATCTATTTGTTTTGCAGCGTTTTTGTTTGTAGTTTGTGCACAGGATAGGAATGCTGTTCTGTTTACTGTGGGAGAAGATGCCGTTACGGTTACCGAGTTTATTAACACATTTAACAAAAATAATTCTTTAACCAAAGCTACGGAAAATGAATTAAGAGACTACTTGGATCTGTTTATTAATTTCAAATTAAAAGTGAAAGACGGGATTGATTCTCAAATAGATACATCATTTATTTTTCAGAATGAATTGGCATCTTACAGAGCTCAATCCGCACAACAGTATTTAGTGGATAAAGAAGTGTCGGAACGGCTTATTAATGAGGCGCTTGTAAGGAGCAAACAAATGGTTCGCGCCTCGCACATTTTAATTATGCTTCCGCCGGATGCTTTGCCGAAAGATACTTTAATTGCCTACAACAAAGTGCTTGAGATTAGAAGAAAAATTACCTCCGGAGCCATTACTTTCTCTGAGGCAGCCATTCAGTTTTCCGAAGATCCCTCTGCACGCGATGAAGTGGGGCACAACGGCAGAATCCAACACGGAAATAAGGGAGATTTAGGGTATTTTACTGTTTTTGATTTAATTTATCCTTTTGAAACCGCCGCTTACAATACGCCGGTGGGTGGCTACTCCATGCCGGTGCGTTCGCAATTTGGCTATCATCTTATTTGGGTGCAAGATAGACATCCTATGGTTTCAAGAATCAACATTTCACAAATCTTATTATTGGATACTGCTGCGCGCTTCGGACGCATGAGCCCGGCTGTGCAAGAAAAATTAACGCTTATTGAAGAAGCGTTTAAAAACGGAGAGGATTTTGCTACACTTGCCGAAAAATATACCGAAGATCCGATGTCGAAGGTAAATGAGGGTAGAATTGAGCCGTTTTTCCCAAACCGCCGTCCGGGAGATTATGTAAAACAAGCTATTTCTCTTGAAAAAGATCAAATTTCCGCGCCTTTTCCCTCAGTAATAGGCTGGCACATTATTAAACTCAATGAGATAACCGTACCGGAACTAAAAGATGAGGAGATGCGATTTAGCATGATTACGAGAATTCAAAGAGATTCACGCTCTACCAAAAGCGTTGAGTCATTAATAGAAAAATTGAAAAAAGAATACCATTTTTCCGATAAAGGTAAAAATGCAGCATTCAACTTTTTATTAAAAAAATTAAACAAGGAAAATACCATGCCGCCTGCAGCAGATTTATTGACGCTTTCAGGGATTGACAAACTAAAACCAATGGCTATCTTTGCAAACCAAACTATTACGATACAAGATTTTATACAATACTTAGATCGTTTCCAAGGCATGGATCTCAATAAACAAGCCAAAATGTTCTTAGATATTCAGTATGAAGACTTTATTAGGGAGTTTATATTGAAATATGAACTTGATATTTTAGAGGTAAAATATCCTGAATATAAAGAGCTTATCACTGAATATCATCATGGGATGATATTGTTTGAAATGAATAATGAAAAAGTTTGGAACGAATCTCTGAAAGATAGCGCTGCATTTGAGGCATTTTATGAAAAAATTAAAGTTAACTATTTAGATCCGGAAGGAAATCCGAAACGGCTTACTGAAATTAGATCGGCTGTACTCACCGAATATCAAAATGAATTGGAAACCGAATGGTTAATGGAGTTGAGAAAAAGGCATCCGGTGTGGATTAATGAAGAATTATTCAAATCTATATTGAAAAACAAGTGAGAAATTTTCTCTCCTTTCTTGTATTTATTTTAATTATTTCAGGCTGTAATAAATCTGACAATCAGATTGTTGCGAATGCATTTCATCATAAATTGTATTTATCGGAGGTAATGGAAAAAGTTCCTTATTTTACCTCAAAAGAAGATTCTTTGCTTTTTATGGAGCAATATGTGGATGCGTGGATATTGCGCCAAACTTTACTGGCGCAAGCAAAGCAGGAATTGACCCAAAAAGAACAAGATTTTTCCTCTCAAATAGCGCAATATAAAGAGCAACTACTCATTAATGCTTATTTGCAAAAAATAAGCAACGACTCTGCACGATTTGCAGTGTCAAGGCAAGAACTTGCCGATTTCCTTAAAGAAACGAAAACCAACGAAGCGCCTGAGTACAGAGACATGATGAGATTGAACTACATAAAACTATCGAATCCATCTAAGATTTACAAAAAAGCAAAAGAATTGCTTTTTGAAGCAACCGATAGAGTAGCTGCCATAAAACAATTAGAAACACTTTGCGCCGATACGATTGAATATTACTTAGATAGTGAACATTGGGTTTTTGTGGATTTTATAGAAAACGAATTGCCGCTTTCTTTTTCCTACACGGATACTAAAGAAAAATTTGAAATTGTGCAAGATGGGTACCGTTATTTGGTTTTAATCTTGGATAGAAAACGACAATTACAACCCAAAAACACGCTTGAAGAACGGAACTTTGCACAATCGTTGTTGCAGCAGCAGAAGCGCGCTGAGTTTTTTATTGATTATAAAGATTCGTTGGTGCAAAAAGCATTGCTGGAGAAAAGAGCGATTCGCTATCCGATCTTGTTTTAAGATTTTAGATAAAAATGCAAGTTAACCTCCTTGACACGCCGATTGAATATTTGAAAGGGGTGGGACCCAAAAAGGCGGAAGTCTTTAAAAAAGAGTTCCAAATTTTTACGTTTCACGACCTTTTGTACTATTATCCGTACCGGCATGTGGATAAAACGCAAATTCATACCATTTGTTCGCTTGAGCCAGAAAGCGCGTACATGCAGTTTAAAGGAAAAATAACGTCGTATGAAGTTGTGGGAGAGCGCCATGCCAAGCGTTTGGTAGCACAATTTACCGATGGCACCGGAACAATTGAACTTGTGTGGTTCAACTCATTAAAATGGGTAGAGGATTTGCTTTCCGAAAGGCGAGAGTTTATTGTTTTTGGAAAACCTACGCTGTATAATCGCCGCTGGAATATGACTCATCCGGAAATGTTGGATCCTGAAAGACAAATGAGCAGCGGCGTGTCTATGGCATTTCAGCCGTTGTATAATACTTCGGATAAAGCTAAGAAGTCGGGTTTGGATTCGCGCAATATTTCAAAATTGGTGATTACGCTGTTAAATCAAATTCAAGATGTGATTACCGAACGTTTGTCTAACGATATTATTCAGAAATACAAATTATTATCGTTAAGAGAGGCGTTGGTTAACGTGCACTATCCGGCTACTCAGGGTTTGCTTTCTCAAGCATTGTTGCGATTAAAGTTTGACGAACTTTTCTTTGTGCAATTACGGATGTTAACTCAAAAACTGATTCATACGCAGAAAAATCCCGGACATCTTTTTCCTATTGTGGGCGACACTTTAAACACCTATTACAAAAATTATTTGCCTTTTGAATTAACCAATGCGCAAAAAAGAGTGATAAAAGAAATCCGTGCCGATGTAGGGAGCGGTAAGCAGATGAACCGCCTTTTGCAAGGCGATGTGGGAAGCGGCAAAACCATTACCGCACTGTTGGTAATGCTCATTGCCAAAGACAACGGCTACCAATCGTGTTTGATGGCGCCTACCGAAATTCTTGCCACACAGCATTTCGAATCTATTACGAATCTATTGAAAGATATGCCTGTAAAGGTAGGTTTTTTGACCGGATCTACAAAAACTGCCGAACGGAAAGTTTTGTTTGAAGCGTTACAAAACAGCGAGATTGACATTTTAATCGGCACACATGCTTTGTTAGAAAACAACGTGATTTTTAATAATTTAGGATTGGTTATTATTGATGAACAGCACCGTTTTGGCGTAGAACAGCGCGCCAAAATGTGGAAAAAGAACGATATTCCGCCGCATATTTTGGTGATGACTGCCACGCCCATTCCGCGTACGTTAGCTATGACGCTGTACGGCGATTTGGATGTTTCGATCATTGATGAGCTGCCTAAAGGAAGAAAGCCGATTATTACCCGGCATTTATATGAAAAAAACCGGTTGGGTATGTTTGGTTTTCTGCAAAAGGAGATTGCCGCCGGTCGTCAAGTGTTTGTAGTGTACCCGCTTATTAAAGAATCGGAAAAGATGGATTTGTTTGATTTGATGGCGGGTTATGATCTCATGGCAGATTGTTTTCCCATTCCGCAATATCAAATCGGCATTGTGCACGGCAAAATGAAATCGAGTGAGAAAGATTTTGTAATGACTCGTTTTGTAAAAGGCGAGCTTAATATTTTGCTCTCTACCACCGTAATAGAGGTGGGCATTGACGTGCCTAACGCCTCAGTGATGGTAATTGAGAACGCCGAACGCTTCGGTTTATCGCAGTTGCACCAGCTGCGCGGGCGTGTGGGGCGTGGCGCCGAACAATCGTACTGTCTGTTGATGACGAAGCACGAACTCTCTACCGAAAGCAAGCAGCGCCTCAAAGCGATGACGGAAACGAACGATGGTTTTGAGATTGCCAATATCGACCTGCGGTTACGCGGTCCCGGCGATTTACAAGGTACCCGCCAAAGCGGCGATTTGGATTTTAAGCTGGCGGATTTGGCGAAAGATGAAAAATTGGTGGTTTTCACCCGAAATTTAGCAAAAGAGATTCTGGAAGAAGATTCGGATTTGCAGTTGTCGAAAAATCAAACTATGGGTAGGTATTTGCGAGAGGTTATGAGGAGGTTTGAGTTTTTTGGGAATATTTCGTAGCACTGCCCGGAGCATAAAAAGAGAAAACCGAGGCAAACTGAATCACCCCGGTTTCCCACAACCATGAAAACAAATATTACTTTTTAGCTAAAAAGTCTTTTACATTGTCGGTTTCCATAACCGCATCTTTGAACGTGTAAGCTCCGGTTTTCGGAGAGCGTTCCATTTTAACCACGCGAGTATAAGTTACCCCGCCGGCTCTCTTTAATGTTGCAACTGTCTTCTTTGCCATATCTCAAACTATTTAATTTCTTTATGAACCGTTACTTTCTTTAAATAAGGATTGTATTTTTTTAATTCCAATCTCTCAGTGGTATTTTTTCTGTTTTTGGTAGAAATGTATCTCGACATTCCAGGCACGCCACTGGCTTTTTGCTCAGTGCATTCTAAAATAATTTGTTGCCGTGCTTCCTTGTTTTTCTTTGCCATTGTGCTTCTCTTTTAAGCGTTGATTGTCCTTGTCAATTGAGGGCGCAAAAATACATTTTTTTTATATCAAAAATTAATTCGGGGTTTTTATTTTCAAACAATTCTTAATGTATTGATTATCAATTTTGAATTTTGAGTTTTGAATTCTTAAGTGTTCAACAATTTCCAAATTTCATCCTTCAAATGTTGTAAATTTTGGTAACTTATAGAAGAGATGAATAAAATAGGTACATTTTCAGGTACTTTTTTTTGAAGCGCCTTTAGTTCTTTTTCGGTCAGTAAATCACACTTAGTAATGGCGAGCAACCTTTTTTTATCCATCAATTCCGGATTATAAGCCTTTAGTTCGTTCAGCAATATTTTATACTCTTTTTTGATGCTTTCCGTATTGCATGGAATCATAAAGAGCAACAAGGCATTGCGCTCAATATGGCGTAAAAATCGAAGTCCTAAGCCTTTTCCTTCCGATGCGCCCTCAATAATGCCCGGAATATCTGCAATAACGAACGATTGATGGTCGCGATAGGCTACCATTCCCAAATTGGGGCGCAACGTGGTGAACGGATAATCTGCAATTTTAGGTTTGGCATTGGAAAGTACGGAAATTAAGGTTGATTTTCCTGCATTGGGAAATCCTACGAGCCCCACATCGGCTAAAACTTTAAGTTCTAATGCCAGCCATGTCTCTACGCCTTCTTCTCCGGGCTGTGCAAAGCGCGGAGTTTGGTGGGTTGCCGATTTAAAGTGCACATTGCCCAAACCGCCTCTTCCACCTTTTAATATCACTAACTCTTGCCCGTTTTCCATGATTTCACCAAGAAACTCGCCGGTTTCCGGATCTTTTACTATAGTACCTAACGGAACTTCCACAACGGCATCTTTCCCATTTTTTCCAAAACGTTGGTTGGCAGATCCTTTTCCGCCATCTTCTGCAAAAATATGTTTGGTATAACGCAAATGCAGCAACGTCCACAAGTTACGGTTGCCTTTCAAGATCACGTCACCGCCTTTGCCGCCATCGCCGCCATCGGGACCGGCTTTAGGGTCTTGCGCCGTGCGTTGCAAGTGTGCCGAACCTGCTCCGCCCTTGCCCGAGCGGAAGAAAATTTTTACGTAGTCTATGAAGTTTTCGTTTGCCATACATCATTTTTTGTGGTAAGCGGTATGCGGTGTGCAATAGATCCGCATACCGCATACCGCTCACCGCATACCGTTATCGTATCGTTCGTGATCCCGGCTTCACACAAGGAATCCCTTCTTTGCAAAGCGGGCAGTCTTCCGGTTCCCAACTTTGAATATCTAATTTAATTGCGTCGAAAATAGGATACCCGATATCGCCGGTGCTGCGGTTTGCAATACATGCAATGCCAACTACTTCGGCGCCATGCTGCTTCAATACTTCAATGGTTTCTAACGATGATTTTCCGGTAGTAACCACATCTTCGGTAACCAATACGCGTTGATTGGGATGAATTTCAAATCCGCGGCGCAACGTCATTTTTCCGTCTTCACGCTCTGTAAATATTGCCGGAACGCCTAATTGGCGCCCTAATTCGTAGGCAACAATAATGCCGCCCATGGCAGGTCCTACTACAATATCTATGGGAGTATCTTTCAGCTTTTCAGCTACCACAGCCAATACTTTTTCAGCTCTGTGCGGATATTGTAATAGCTTGGCACATTGACAATAACGATTACTATGTCTTCCTGAGGAAAGAAGAAAGTGCCCTTCCAACAAGGCTTCGGATTGTTTTAGTTGTTCTATGACCATAAGGTATAAGGTATAAGGTATGAGGTATGAGGTATGAGGTATGAGGTATGAGGGGTGGGATTGCACCTCGTACCTCAAACCTCGTACCGATTAATGTTTCCCACAAGGTTTCGAGCAACCCCTTGGCATAGTTGTGCACTCTGCCGGAAGTTTAGCGCGTGCTTTTTCGTCACCTTTCACTTGGTCGGCATTGAATCCCAATTTGGCAATGGCTGCACGGATAGCATCAGGATTGGTTCTCTTTGCATCGTAAGCCACGGCAATCTTGGAGGTTTTTTCATCAAACTTAAATTCTTTTATACCTTTTACTTTAAAAGGCAAATTGGCTTCAAATATTTCATTACTCTTAGCAGAATAAGCATTGGTTTGAATAACAATAGTTTCTGCGCCTTTTACTTCAAGTTTCGGATCTGCATTGCATTTTGCTTTGGCGGCAGAGCCACAATGTTGCGCCATTGCTGTAAAGCTAAGAAGAGCTAATGTTACGATTACAATAATTTTTTTCATAATGTTTGATTTGATTTTTATGTGAATGATTAATTAAACGAGTGGACAAAAATATTATTTTAATTCGAATTTTGATAATTCGCGAAGCATTAAATCTACACGATAATCTGCTTCAAAACAACGGCAATCTTCAAGTTTTTTTGCTTCTAAAAACATATTATAAGATGCTGGAAATTCTTCTTTTATAGATAACATGAGCGCCTGAAATACTAATTTATCGTATTTTGCTTTCATCTCTTTCGGCGATAATTTCGGTTCGGCATTTTCTGTATTTATTACAACGTTTTTTACATCTATTGTAATATTCTCTATGTTTATTGTAGCCTTTTTTTCTGCTATAACGTTTTCTACATTTATTACAACATTCTTCTCTAATTCTACATATTTTTCTTTTAACTCTACGTGTTTTGTAACTATTTCATCAATAGCTTCATACTCTTGTAAGTAAGGGTTGGATTTCAAATATTCTTGCGCATATTGGTAAAAAAGCGCTGCAATTTTCGGATTTCCGCGCTTTTCAGCTGTTTGAGCAATGGTTAAATAGGATTCGTAAATACCCGATTTTGAACGTAAAAGGCCATGATAATAATCATCATTACAATAAGAAGAGGGTAAGTTGAGGCAAAAAGCTTCTAAAATTTCAAACAGTTCTAATGCTTCGGCGGCGTGCTCCGCTTTTATCAAAGAATCGCCTGTTTTGTACAATTTGTCGTAAAATTTGTCCGTAAATTCTATCGCTTGTATCTCTTGCTCACGATCCATTTCTGTTTCGTAGTAAAGCGTATTTAATAACGACAAGCTGGCTCCAAAATAGTTTTTGTCAAGCAACTTGTTTAATTTTAACAAAACAGCATTTGGAAAAGTAGCATTGTATTGCAAAGAGCGTTGTAAAAAATATTCGCCATCTACTTCATTTTTAAATTGATACTCAACAAGCGCTTTTTCATAGAAAATGAGATACACATTCTTGTTTAACAGGCTTAATGAATCATATTTGAGCTGAACACTGTTTTTAAGTGCATCATACTTATCAATAATCTCATTAAATGTAAGGGTTGGGCATGGTGTAAAATAAGGGAGCGTTTCATCTCTAAATTGCTTCAATTCTTTAATGATATCTTGCGCTATTAAATAATGAAGCGGAATATAATCCGGATCGTGAAGATTCAAATGTTGAATTTGAGCTTCTTTTTCATTTAAAAATAATGCAATTTTTTCACAATCAAATTTTTGAGCAAATAAAAACTGATAGCAAAAAAGAAAGCAAATGAGAAAATACTTGTTTCGTTTCAAAGAGAACTACGGGTTTAATAAATATTCATCAATTGCTTTTCTTAACTCATCTTTGTTTAAGTAACCTACAGTGGAGGATATTTTTCCGTGCGGCTTAAAATACAAAAGCATCGGAATGCTTTGCACATTAAACATATAGGCGACCTCGCGCGCTTTGTCTATATCAAGTTTATAAAAAATTACTTTTCCTTGGTATTCCGGAGCTAGTGTTCTCAAATTCTCGGATAATAAGCCGCAAGGTTTGCACCAACTTGCATAAAGATCAACAACGCAAGGAGTTTGGCCTAAATACTGAAACCCTTTCGGATTATCAATAGCTGTTATGCGTTCAATAAAATCCTGTTCCGAGAGTAGGATAACTCTTCCTGAAAGATCTTCGGCTATTCTTTCCGGTCTACCCGAATCTTTTAATAGGGCATAATGGTCGGTTTTGGGTTCTTCAAGGGCTGCATTATCCGTATTATTATTGGCATTACCACACGATAACATGAACGCTATCGTTATTATAAGCAACAAAACAAGATTTTTCTTTTGAGTTTTCATTTTTATTATTTATTATTCGGTTTAGATAACATTTTTTTTTGACAAATATTGTAATTCGACATATTCTCATTAAAAAAGATGAAAAAATGTATTTTTGCCCCTAAAAATTCGTTATTAACGAACAGTATCAAAAAATAACTAACATTTTATGCTGAAAAATATTTTTAAACTTTTACTTATTTTATGTGTTGCTTTAGCTTTCTCTTGCCATAACACAACCTCCTTTAATAGAGAAAAAGCCGATTTATCGAATACTGATTTTATTTATTTAAAGGGCAACTATTTTAAGCTGAGAAACGAGAAGTTTTATCCAATAATGTTAAATTACTGTGTTTCTTTCAGAAATCTTGACAACAATTTAGTGGTCTCTCCATATATCAACTACGAAAAAGTTGGCGAATTTGAATATCACACCAAGGAAGAAACAGAAGAGCAACTGAGAGGACACTTTCAATTGATTAAAGAAATGGGATTCAATTCGATACGAGTAACATTTGACAGAGGACACGAAAGCGACGGAAAATATTACTATTCCGATTTTTCTATTGACAACGACTACGAGAAAATACTTGCCGGATTTGAAGATTTTATTAACATTGCCACAGAAAAAGATTTAAGAGTAATGTTTTTATTTAAAGCTCCATTTAATAAACCGTTAGAAGATTTTGCAATAAAAGTTTTGGAAAGATTTAATGAAAATCCTACGATTTTTGCCTACGATTTTTTGAACGAACCCTTATATTTCGATCCTGAGCCAAAAAGGAGTAAAGAATCTGCAAGAAATCTTCAATTAAGATGGAAGGCAATGATGGATCAATATGCGCCAAACCAGTTGTTTACAATAGGGTTCGCAGAGCCAATTGAGGTGTTTTCATGGGATCCGTCCATGTCGCCTGTTGATTTTGTTTGTATTCATACTTATCATCCGTTAAGAGTAAAAAGCGAACTTTACTGGTACAGCAAATATATCGATAAGCCATTGATGATTGGCGAAATAGCTTTGCCCGCTGATGGAGACTCTGTTCCCTATTCTCATCAGGCGAATTTTGCCAAAGAGATAAGCGAATATGCCATAGATTGCGGAATTGCCGGCTTTGGCTGGTGGGATTTTCAAGAAGATTTGGCATTAGTTGGGCATACCTTTGAAGGAGCTTACACAGGAATATTAAATAACAAAGGTACTACCACTACGGCAGACGGAAATTATACCATCATTGGAACTGTAAAACCTGTTGCTGAAGAGATAAAAAAGATTTCGCAATATCAATCAAAAAACATAAAAGAAAAACCGGTAAACTATTATAACAATCTGGGGTACAATAATTTTGTAATAAAAGGAAAAGTAATAGACCAAAAAACGAAAAAACCAATTGAAGGCGCTGTAATACGCGGCTGGACAGAATGGTGGCACATTGCCTGGAATACCTACTCTGATGAAAATGGGAATTTTACTTTGTATAGTAATTATGAGTTTGTTCGTTTTACGATCTCAGCACCTGGTTTTTCTACAGTACTTTTAAATAAGACGTTGAAATATAATAAAATAGCAGGCGAAAATTTTGATATAAATAATCTGCCAAATAAAGAATTGGAATATCACAGCATCTGCTATAAATCGTTTTTAAAAGAGAATACCCATTCTGTTTTCGATTTCGAACCTTCAAAATTTAATCAGGCGAAATTTGAGGCGAATATAGGAACAATAAAACTAAGACGAATAGATTATTGATATTATGGTTTTTAGTAGTATTCTCTTCGTACTTTTTTTCCTACCGGCATTTATACTTGCTTATTATGCAGTTCCGAAAAAGCTAAAGAACATTGTTATACTATTAGGAAGCATCGTTTTTTACAGTTGGGGAGCTCCTAAATTTATTTTTGTGATTTTGGGAACCACTTTCCTCGATTTCCATTTGGTAAGATGGATGTCGCAAATGAAAAAACCACTCCATCGCAGGCTGATGCTTGCATTTTCGGTTTCTATAAATTTGGGGCTGCTTTGCTATTTCAAATACTCTAACTTCTTCATTGAAAATGTAAATGCCGTTTTGTCGTTACTGGGGAGCGAGCAACATATCCATTGGACAAAGTTGGTATTACCTATCGGAATTTCGTTTTATACATTTGAAACGATTACATACGTGGTGGATGTTTACCGGAAAGTGCATAAGCCGTTAGATAATTTCTGGAGTTATCAACTCTATATTATCTTGTTCCCCAAGCTAATAGCAGGCCCAATTGTTCGCTATCATGATTTAGCCGACCAGATTGACGATCGTTCGCAATATGAAACGATAGACAACATCCTCATCGGTTTTTATCGCTTTGCGATAGGACTTGCAAAGAAGGTGCTCATTGCCAACCAAATGGGTTTGTATGCCGATGAAATTTTTGCTATGAATTACGCCGGCTTGGGAACGTATACGGCGTGGCTGGGCATTTTAGCTTATACTTTTCAAATTTATTTCGATTTTTCGGGCTATTCGGATATGGCGATAGGGATTGCCAAAATGATAGGTTTTAGATTTCCTGAAAATTTCAATAATCCTTATGTTTCACAAAGTATTACCGAATTTTGGCGACGCTGGCATATCACGCTTGGCGCATGGATGAAAAATTACCTCTATATTCCGCTGGGTGGAAATCGTGTAAAAACAAAAGGAAGGCTCTATTTTAATTTGTGGTTGGTATTTTTGGCTTCCGGCTTGTGGCACGGCGCTTCGTGGGGCTTTATACTGTGGGGTGCCTACCACGGACTCTTTTTAGTGTTGGAAAGAGGTTTTTTATTAAAAGTTTATGAAAAAATAGGTAGATTGCCCAGCATGCTTATCACATTCTTTTTTGTGATGATTGGCTGGGTGTTCTTCAGAGTAGAACACATAAAAGATGCTTTTCTTTATCTCAAAAGACTATTTGTTTTTGAAAGAGGAATGACCTCAGATTTAATAGATTCTGAATTTTATTTTTATTTAATCGTGGCAATATTTTTTGCATTCATCACCTGTTTGAAATTTGGATTAAAGTGGCAAAACGCCATTTTCTTCGATAGTTACACCAACAAAAGGCACATAACGGTTTTTATTTTGGCGCTCGTTTTACTCATCCTTTCTATCAGCTCCATTGCAGCTTTAGGATTTAACCCTTTTATTTACTTTAGATTTTAAGCTATGCAAAATAAAAAAAACCGAACGCTTGTTACACTTTTGATTATTTTAGTCTCTCTGTTTGTATTGCAATTTACACAGTATCAATTCAAATGGATAAAAATAAAACCTTTAGACGGTTATTATTTAGATGCAACAAAAATTAAATTTTCTTTGAAAGATTGGTTTTCAGCATCTTATCAAAAAGAACAAGATAAATATTTGAATGATCACTTTGGCTTTAGGAGTTTTTTTGTTCGATTAAATCATCAGTTTCGTTTTAGTTTGTTTAATAAAGTAAAAACAGCATGGGTAACAGTTGGAAAAGACAATTATCTGTATGAATTTAACTATATTAGTGCTATTTATGGTACTGATTTTATTGGATATGACAGTATTGCAACCCGAATGCACAAACTTAAATTTGTTCAAGATTCATTCAATAATTTAGGGAAGGAGTTAATTGTTGTTTTGGCTGTGGGTAAAGGCTCGTTTTACCCGGAGTATATTCCCGATAATTTTTATGACTGGAGTGGAACAACCAATCTTGAAGTTTATCGACAGTATATGGCTGAATTTGGAGTTAAACATATTGACTTTCATCAGTATTTTATTGATCTCAAGGCTCATACTCCATATCCGCTCTATCCACAATACGGAATTCATTGGAGCCATTACAGCATGTGCCTCGTTATAGACTCTTTAGTGAATTATATTGAAAAAGCTCGCAATATTGAAATGCCCCATATATATTGGGATAAAGTGAATATGGCTAAGCCGCGTTATCCCGATAATGACATTTCTAAGGCTATGAATTTGCTTTTTCCACCGAGATCTTTCCTTATGGCATATCCCGACCTTAAATTTGAGTCGAGTGCCGGGAAAACAAAACCGGCTGTTTTAACTATTGCCGACAGCTTTTATGGAGGTATGTTTGAAATAGGATTAGACAGTTTGTTTACGAACCATCAGTTTTGGTTTTATAACACAGATATTTTTCCTAATTGTAATTACAATTGGCTTACCACTCGTGAAATAAACTATCATGAAGAAATTTTAAAAAATGACGTCATTATCCTTATGGGTACAGATGCTACTTTGCCAAATTTCGGATGGGGATTTATTGAGGAAATGTATACTTTTTTTAATAAACAACAGGATATTAAAAAAAGTGAAACTAATTGAATTTAGTGAGGTTGAGAAGATTTTTCTAAGGACTTATAAATTCCTTTTCGAGCTAATTCATAATCCACGTTGTCTAATAGAATCCAATATCCGTCATCGGGTTGTAGGGAAAAGAAGTATTTAAAATATGCTTCTCTAGTCATAGAAGCATAGTGTATAGTATCATGCCTAAATTTTACGAAATTAAATATGGACAAACATGAAAACAATACAATGAGTATAATTACAGGTATTTTTATGTACAATTTAAATTTTGATAATGCTTTAAGAAATGCAGCTAATGGAATAATTAATAATGCATAAGATTCTACTAATGCTCTCATTCCGAAACTGCCGCCAAACCACCAGCACCACCAGCTCGACAGTACATATATGTTAATTAATAAGAAAAGCAAAATCGAAAAGAAATATTCTCTATAATGTTTCCAAACGAAGTAGAATCCCAATATTGAAAAAATCATAACGGGCGTATAAATGAGCCATCCTTTTCTAAAACCGAACAGAAATTGTATGATGTGTGGGTTGCTAAAAAAGAATCCTTCATTGTCCGTATAAGACCAAAACAACCAACTCCCTGTTATATATTTCCAATAAATTAACTGAGGCATCCACACGATAAGTGAAAACAGGGCAATAACCAGTATTTGTTTATACTGTTTGATGAATATAAAAAATTGCCTTTTGATATCGTTTTTCTCTTTAATTCCATATAACAAGAACACTAAAACAATCAAAGCATTGGTAGGTCTAATCAACGAAATTAATCCAAATACAATTCCTAATGATATGCTGTATTTCCATTTGGGGCTATCAAACCACACTTTGGTTAAGTAGATAAAACAAGCAAATAGAAAAAAACTAAAAGCGTGTGTCATAGCTGCTTCTACGGTAGTATAAAAGAGCAAATTAGTACATAATCCAACAATAAAAATGGATATGGCAGTTACGGCATCGGAGAAATAAAACAATAGCAATTTTCTCAAAACAAAAAATCCTAAAACTACGTAGAGAAGAGAAATGAGCGCTATTGCAACAGTATAGGGCTTGCTATAGCCGGATCTTTCATAACCGAGAGGTTTTGCCAAAGCATCTGCAATAAAAAATGCAGGGGCATACATCATGGCATTTCCCATACTCATTTTCATTACGTGATTTCCATTAGGTAATGAATAACGCAAATAAAGATGCCACACCATATCGCAGGAGCTTGTATCAACAAATTTTAAAGTAATATCCTTATGAATGAAAGTTGCAGGTAAATATTGATAATACCAATAAATATCATGTTGAATTACATTTTCAGGCTTGGAAAATACCTTGAGCTTACTATTAAGCACAATACAGACAATTACAAAAACCAGGATTGCAAGCAAACTAAATAGGTTTCTTTTCATAAATATATGTTATTTTAATGGTATAAATTCTTCTGTTTTCCACTCTTTTTGAGAATTGCGGTTTTGCATTACGATAATATGTGAATTTGCGTTGTTATTAGAATGTAGTGTGTCTATACTTAATGTGACATCGTTTCTATGAGCTGCTTTTTCCAGCATCTCCATCATAATTGCTGTTCTCCGCTCTTCTGAGGAATAAAGATGGATTGGTGTTTTGGTTACTACAATGCTATCAATAGGGATTATAGGTTCTTGCCAAACTCGAATAACCTCTTCAGGGTAATGGTATGTTATGATGTTCGGATTCTTTTTAGTTAATTCGGAGAAATAATTAATGGTCCAATAAATATAGCAAGTTCCCCAAATTAACCCGTTTTCTACATAAGGTGCGGCTCTATATGAGATATCAGCAAGCCATAAAGCATTTGCCGGCAAATTATCAGCCACAAACTGTAGTTCTATTTTCCGTTCTACTCTGTTTACTTTTTCGGATTGAAGCCATTTATAAGTTTGTTTTGTTGTGGAACCGGTAAAAACGATAAATAATAGAATAACAGGTAATAATGTCCATTTTTTATACTCTCCGATTTTTTGAATAAAATCATGGAAAATAAACAAAATGAAAGGATACATGGTGATAAGAGGAAGCATGTAGAAATAATTGAATTGCTTGGCAACCATTATCACTTGTAATAAAATAATGAAAAGTATGCCTGAGAAAAGCAGGATTTGCCGGTTTGTTCCATATTTTTTCCTATAAATTATGGCGATAATGATGGCGACAACAATGGCAAAAATGAGAAGCGCCAATGCCGGTGTGAGATTGAATATTCGAGAAAAACCTGCCAGCATTTTTTCAGGATTAAATATTCGTTTTTCGCCTTCTCCGTAAGGGCCATCATGTATAGTTATGTCTATAAGAAAGTTGAGAAAATACTTTAATTTATTTATAATGGGTAGCAGAAAAAAGAAAAACGATGCTACTCCGGTTGCTGCATAGACAAGCCGATTTTTGTTTGTATCTATTAACAAGAACGGTAAAAGTATGATGGGCAAAAAATTGAACTTGGTTGCCATCCCCATCCCCATAACTATCCCGCTCCATATTGCAAATTTCAAAGGACGCCGATCTTTATAACCATAAAGTAAATAAACAATGATAAAGAGAAGCGAAACAATAACAAGCCATCTTTCAGAATTTATCCTGTGAAACACAGCCAACATCGTTATACTAAGCAAAACCCCTGACTGCAAGATGATCAATGGCCATGTTTTAATTTCCCGTTTTTTGCCAATCCAAGCAATAAGAATACACAATAGTGCATGTAAAATAATTAATGATAAACTTATGGCAGATAGATAATATTCGGGACGATTGATCACATCTTGAGCAATAACATCCTTCCCTGTAAAAAAATGTGTTATGCGAATAATTAATCCGCAATAAACCTGAAATGTAATACCCGGATTATCGGTATAAGCTATTCGATTAAACTCAAGTAACGAAACGTTTAACCCATTCAAAAGAAAAGCATATTCTGGGTCCGGTGAATAGGCATAAAACGGAGCAAAGAAATAAAGACTAAAAATACCCCACCCTATAACAAATAAAGGAATAATAAAAAATAGAGGAGAAAATTTATATGTTTTCATTTTTATTTGAATTTAATTTTTCTTGCCGCAACAAAAAGATTAGTAAATATCTACTAAAAAGGTTGGCAAATGTACATGAAATTTTTGAATTATACTGCAGGTGGATAAAGAGCTAAAACTTATTTTCTTGTGCCGGAAGAAATAAAGATATTTTATGTTAATTTGCGCTCGAAATATTTTTTTATGCTAAAAAATAAGACAATCTGTGTAGTGCTACCGGCATATAACGCCGCATTAACCTTAGAAAAAACTTATCGTGAAATTCCTTTTGATATAGTGGATGAGGTTATTTTGGTAGATGATAATTCGAAAGACAATACGGTTGAGGTTGCAAGGAATTTAGGAATTAACCATATCATTGTTCACCAAAATAATACAGGTTATGGCGGAAATCAAAAAAGTTGTTACAACAAAGCATTAGAGTTAGGCGCTGATGTTGTGGTTATGCTTCATCCCGATTATCAATATACGCCAAAATTAATCGAAGCTATGGCATATATTATTGTAAATGACGTATATCCTGTTGTTTTAGGCTCGCGTATTTTAGGAAAGGGCGCTAGAAAAGGAGGCATGCCTTTGTATAAATACATTGCTAATCGATTTTTGACATTGTTTCAAAATATTGTAATGAATCAAAAATTGGCAGAATACCATACCGGTTACCGTGCTTTTTCTTCTGAAGTGCTGCGTAAAATTAATTTTACGGCTAATGATGATGATTTTGTTTTTGATAATCAAATGTTGGCGCAAATTTTCTATGCAGGGTATGAAATCGCAGAAATTACCTGCCCTACCAAATATTTTGAAGAAGCTTCTTCCATTAACTTTTCCCGAAGCGTAAAATATGGATTTGGCGTAATAAAAACAGCCTTGCAATACAGAGTACAAAAGTGGAAGTTAAAAAAAAATTCAATTTTTAATTAGTTATGAAAAAAATAGCCGTATTAATACCGTGTTATAACGAAGAAAAAACCATTAGGCAAGTAGTAACCGACTTTAAAGAAGCCTTACCTGATGCCACTATTTATGTGTATGACAATAATTCTACAGACCGAACAGCAGAAATTGCCACAGAGGCAGGTGCAACGGTTCGCTATGAGTACCAACAAGGAAAGGGCAATGTAATAAGAAGCATGTTTCGCCAAATTGATGCCGATTGTTATCTAATGATTGATGGCGATGATACTTATCCCGCCAAACATGCACGCGAAATGGTAGATTTGGTGTTGGAAAAAGGTGTTGATATGGTCATTGGCGACCGCTTAAGTTCTACCTATTTTGAAGAGAACAAACGACCCTTTCACAACTTTGGAAATAAATTGGTACGATATTTAATTAACTTTATATGGAAAGCCAAAGTTAAAGATGTAATGACCGGATATAGAGCATTTAGCAAACCTTTTGTAAAAATGTTTCCGGTTATGTCGGGAGGTTTTGAAATAGAAACGGAAATGACGATTCACGCATTAGATAAACGATTTTTTCTAAGAGAAATAGAGATTGACTACAGAGACAGACCCGAAGGCAGTTTCTCTAAATTAGATACTCACCGTGATGGAATAAAAGTGATTAAAACTATCTTCAGCTTATTTAAAGAGTACAGCCCCTTAAAATTCTTCGGATGGATAGCGGCATTCCTACTACTTATTGCCATTGGCTTATTTATTCCCATATTAATAACTTACATCGAAACAGGCTTAGTTCCCCGATTTCCTACATTGATTGCATCTTGTTTTTTTGCCTTGGCATCTTTACACAGTTTTTTTGCCGGATTAATTTTAGATAATATTATTCGCAATGAACGAAAAACGTACGAATTGAAACGTAACACTTTCAAATAGATGTTTTCATGAAAGCGCCATTAAAATATCTAAAGGTATTTGCAATTCTAATTGTATCTCTTTTTACTTTTTCTGTATTATCTTCTTTAATACCATACAAATGCATCCAAAAAAATATTGAAAAATCTCTTCCCGAATTGCTGGAAGATGGAAACTATCCAAAGGCTATCTTGGAAGGACATGCATACAGGCAAGATAATCTCACAGATGCATTAATTTTGAATGTAATAATATCTTCCGACTCTCAAAATCCTGTTAGGTCTGCAATGAATAACTCTTATAGTTTTCAAAATCCGGACGATCTTAATAAATGGCACGCAGTACTTCATCTTGATCATAAGGTTAAGAATATGGAATTGCCGCCAAATACGCCTTATGGCCGCTATTGGTTCGGAAGTGCCGCTGTTTGTAAAATATTGCTGCTTGTAATGACTTATCAGCAGATAAAATGGTTTTTACACATAGTATCAACTTTGCTATTATTGATATTTGCAGTAAAAATTGTTAATAAAGCAGGTTGGATAAAATCGCTTCCCATATTTTTAGCGCTTTTGTTTGCCAATTTCTTTGTTACACAATTTTCCATACAATTTTTCCCTGTAATGGCTATTGCCTTAATTGGTGGAATTTGGATGTGTGAAAATGGATTGAAGTCGCAAAAAAAAATAACCATGTTCCTGTTTATAATTGGAATACTCACCGCTTATTTTGATCTGTTAACCACACCTTTATTAACATTAGGATTTCCATTAATTGTCTATTTGATATTACAGGCAGAAGAAAAAAAGTCAATATGGCAGCTTTTTAAATCCATATTTATTTTGTGCTTATTTTGGCTTATTGGTTTTGCAAGTGCGTGGTCTATCAAGTGGTTATTGGTTATCATTTTTTCCGATGCTACAACTTTATATGCTATTCAAGCCATTAAATGGAGAATAAGTACCGGTGATTATACGCGCTGGGATGCGATGGATGCAAATTTCAATCTGCTTCCTTTGGTTTGGTTCAACTTAGTGTTAACTTTCTTACTCTTACTAACCTTCTTCAGTTTTAACAAAAAAGGTATTCCTTTGGCTATAGCATTCCTAACTGTCGGATTGCTCCCATATTTATGGTATTTTGTATTGGCCGATCATTCTTATTTACACTGGTGGTTTACTTATCGTGTGCAAATAATATCGATGAGTTGCGCCATGCTGCTTTTTGTTTCTTTAATTGATTGGGAGCGATTAAAGTTAAAGTATAAAGCATTTGCGAAAGCAAAAAGAAAAGATAATTAAACAAGAAAAATAATCTTTAATTCCAACTACAAAAACATAGTACGCCCTGTTAGAAAAGTATTGAACAAAAAAGTTGTCCAAACAATATTTAATAACAACGTACCATACAAAACGAATTTATACCATCGTTGGGAATAATATTCTTGAAACAGCCATAATCCCATTGCGGAAATCATTAGCAATAAACCTGTATCCGTAAAATGCCAATAGGTTGAAAACGGAGTTAGAGCCAATGTAAAAATAGCAAAAAGTGAAAGCGTTGCAAAAGAGAATACTTTATAAGATAAAGGTGTACGATCAATATATTTGAATGTTCCAAATAATAAAACGATAAAGAAAGGATTACACAAACTATATCTGAATAAATCGTGCAGGCTTCCGCCTCTAAAGAAAATCACTAATAAAGTATTGCCTATAATGCAAATAGTAGAAAGTATGTACAAATAATGTTGTGGGTTGTTGGATGTGAAAACAGGTTTATTTTTCTTTTGCAAGAGCTGTTGGAAAAAAAGCTGAGAAAGTATCACAAATAAAGGGATAAATATCAAACAAATAACCCCAATGTTTATAGAAAAACCTTCATAAGACCAATCTCTTAAAAAGTGAGGCATCCCAAATTTTTGCCCCCAATTTTTTTGAACTTCCATAAATTTAAAAATACTGCCGCTCTTGTAGTACAACTGAATAAGAGAGACACATAACGTTCCTAATATTATGGGTAAAATTCGCAATGCCGTATTTTTCAGTGTATTTACGAACTGTCTTTCTTTTACTATAAAAAAGAATTCTGTGCATAAAAATGCTCCCAATAAAACAGAAGAATGGCGAGTTAAAGCTGCCAAGAATACACCTATAAAAAAGAAACCGTAATTTTTTTTCATAAATCCATAAATCGCCAACGTTAAAAGGAACATATAAAGCGCTTCGTTTTGCGGTATTAAAAAAACAACTAAAAAAGGAAATGTTAAATAGATTAGCAAATTCATTTGCTGTTTATTGGGATCAGAAAACAACCTGCACAACATCAAAATAGATAGAGAAAACAGGATAAAGCTGAGAATAGAGACAGCCAGGGGAGATAAATGGAAAATTTTAATGATGGCAGATTGCAGAGGAAAAAACGCAAAAATATAATCACCTCCGGCGGCTTCTATATCATATCCGTGCCGGCTGATTTGATAATAATGCACGACATCCCATTGTATCAAATCCTGACTTGAAAACTTTTGGTAGGTGGTCATAGGATGAAGTTGTTCCCAATTATTGTTGCGTTCATAAGGAGCAATTATTCTGCCTAATGTATTTTGGTAAATTCTATTATTCGTCATAGCTACATATATTGCAATAAATGCGATGACGGTTAACCCTAAAATTAAAATATTTTTTTTCATTAATCAAGAAAGGTTTATAATTAAATAACTAAGCCGCAAAAATACTTTTTTTCATTAAAAAACTATATCTTTGCTACCTCATTTAGGCTTATAGGTGTATAAGCTAAATCATTATAAATTCAATAGCTGTTTTGTCCCGTGTTATAATGAAAATTAATCATAGTTGGTTTGCTAAAATACTAAAGCCCTATCTGATCTCCGTTGTGCTATTTATTTCCATTGTTTACCTTTTTAAAACTATTGAAACATTTTCATTTTTTAAAACACAAGACGCTACATTTTTAACAATACTGCAATCTTATTTTAACATCACCGCTGTTTTTTGCCTCTATTCGCTCATTATTTTGCCTTTTTATTTGCTCATTGCTTTTTTAAACCAAAAAACGGCACAAATTCTGACCTCAATTTTATTTGCTCTATTAATTTCATTAGAAATTGGGTTATATGTTTATTATACCAAAGCAGGCGTTTTAATGGGTAGAGAGTTGGTGATAAGACCTGCGTCCGAAACGTGGAATACTATAAGAGGTTCATCCAACGTCATTGTAAGCACCACTCTAATTATTATTGTATTTGTTTATTTTATTGCTTTACCCTTTGTGTTAAAAAAAGTGAAAATCTTTAATAATTTTCGTTCGTCAATAATCGGTATTGGCGTGGTGGGAATATTATCGGCTTGTACTTTTTTTTACCAAAGAGATAAAATTCAAATTACTAATAATTACTTGGAATCTAAGTCGTTTTACTTTTTCTCTGCAATAAAAAATCATTCGGTTGATGAAATGGAACTTGCTTATTTTCTTTTTGATGAAGAAGGAAACTTTGAAAAAATTGAGAAAAATGAGAAACTCTTAAGGGAATATACCGCATTATATAATAAAACTGCTGAAGATTTGGATTATCCGATGGAACGCTCAGCTTCTGAATTTCCGGATGTACTTTCACCATATTTTAAAAAATCTGAAAAACAGCCCAATATCGTAATTATCATGGTTGAATCCTTAGGTAATTATCTTTTGGGCGAAAAAGGGGAAGATATCAGTTTTACGCCTTTTTTAGACTCTTTGGCAAATAGCGGATTGTATTGGAAAAACTGTTTAACTACCACTCCCAGAACGTTTGGTGTTCTTCCTTCCGTTACCGGCTCTCTTCCCCACGGAATGAAAGGTTTTCAGTTCGGACTCATGCCCAACCATTATTCTTTATTTACACTGTTAAAAAACAATAACTACACAACAAATTTTTTCTGTGGCGGTAATGTAAATTTTGATAATATGCTTGATTATTTAGCAGTTCAAGACATAGACCACATTGATAACTTTATGCCTCAAATAGGATCTTATAAAAGGAAGAAACAAGCCAATTGGTATGGGCTTCACGATCAAGTGATGTTTGATAAGAGTTTAGAGTATTTAAAAACACTTCCACCCGAAAAACCAAAGCTAAACGTGTATTTAACCATAACTACACACGACCCTTTTAATTTAAAGGAAGATAAAAAGTTAAAAGCAATTTATGATGCCAAAACGGAGAACCTGTTTTTAAGATTAAATGCAGAACAAAAGAAACGTTTTTTACCTGTAAAAGACAGAATCTCAGGCTTTATATATATTGACGATTGTATTAGAAGTTTTATTGATGGTTACGCTAAACTGCCCGACTTTGAAAACACCATCTTTATTATAACCGGCGATCATTCTGTAGGTACTTTCAAAAATAGTTTTGATAACCATTCGGTTCCGTTAATAATATGGTCGCCGATGTTAAAAACTCATAAAACATTTCCTAACATTGTTTCGCATTTCGCTATTGCACCATCCATAATATCTTTTTTGCAGAACAATTATAATATAGATGTTCCGGAGAAGCTTTCATGGTGCAGCACCGAATTGGATACGGCTTCCGTTTACAATCCGTCGGAAAAATTTTTATTCCTAAGCTATGACAGAAAGGTGAATTCCATGGTTTATAATCAATATTATTTTGAAGATAAAACAAACTGGAGCGACAGAAAATTATATGAAATTAACGAAAATTTAGATTTGGAACCGATACATGATTCCAAGCTCATGGAACAGATGTACTCGAAGCTTAAAACGTTAAAATATGTGAACAATTACGTTTATCATAATGATAAATTAATTAAAGCCGATAGTGGTTTTGATAGTAAATACGTATTAATTAAGGGATATGAAAATAAAAACGCCATTGTATGTAAAACGTCCGATATAGCTCCATCCATTAGCGGAGCAAGTGTTTTTGATATTATGCCGGTTCAAAAAATTCGCGGAGGTTACGATAAAATAAAAATCAGATTCAAAGCAGATCTCATTATTAATGATTTTGTATATCAAGATAAACAGATGTTTTTGGAGTTTATCTGTTCCGGGAAAAATTATAAGTATGTTTCTAGAGAAAATATCACAAAATATATTTTAGATGATGAAATTTTATGCAATAAAAAATATGAACTGTTCATTGAAAAAGAGATTGATGTATCAGATCTTGATCAATTTTCCGTTCACATATGCGTAACCACTGATAAAAAAGATGAAAATTGGGAACCTGATAAAAAAATTACGATCTCAAATGTAAAAGTGTTAATTTGGGGTAAATAAACTTGATAATATAGTATAATATAATGAAAATGAGACATTCTTTTAATTTTACAATCATTTTTATATTTTGTATTACTCTTTTTTCGTCATGTAAAAAAGAGCCTTGGGAGCCAATTGAAGGAGCATTGCGTATTGTGCAATGGAGAGTGTTAATTACCGGCGATATGGTACACTTTTCGGATAATGATGAGCATATCAATAAATTTTTGCAAATAATAGCTTCTGTTAAGGCGCCGATAATGATGACTCCGGGCAATCATGATATCATTATGGCTCCGGGTCAAGGATTGTACAGACCGGTAACTTTAGAAGGATTGCGGCGCTATCGCTCTTTTTTCGGTGATGATTTTCAGGCGATGGATTGTAAAGGATTCACTATTATTTCCGCTAATTCAACCCTATGGTATCCTGAAGGCTCACCTCCGGAAGAAATAGACCGACATGACCAAAGACTGAATAAGGCTTTAAAAGATGCGCAAGCAAAAAATCAGCCCATTGTAATGATGACTCATTTTCCGCCTTTATTCGAACTACTGCCTTTCACAGAAAAATACCTCAATTTATGCGTCGAGAGTGGAGCCTTTGTTTGGCTTACTGGGCATTGGCATTGTGCCTATCGACACGACTATGATTCTATTACTATTTTAGTTGGCGAAACTACAAGTTCGAATAATGTAGAACCATTAGGAATCAGATTGTTGACCATTTACCCAGATAAAAGCTTTGATTGGAATTTTAAGCCATTGTATTAATGTTGCCTTTAATTATAACAATAAAATATTGTGAAAATAGAACATTTATTAAAACAAAACCATACTTTCAAATTCATTATTTTTTTTGTAGTAGCCATTTTAGCTCTCATATTTTTCTCATGTTGTAAAAAGGACGATTGCAGCTCTCCCAATTGCAATAAATTCAATTGCTGGGAACATTTTATTGCCCACGCCGGCGGCGCTATTGATGGAATAAACTATACAAATTGCGTGGAAGCTATGGACTTGTCATATAGCAAAGGTTGCAGATTGTTTGAACTTGATTTGTGTTTAACCACAGATGGGAAAATTGTTGCAGTGCACGATCCACCTGGCGTTACAGAAGAAGAATTTATGAATAATCTCATTCATAATAAATATTCTCCAATGAATATGAAAACCATAAATGAGTGGTTTCAAAAACATCCGGATGCCATTTTGGTAACCGATAAATTAAACGACCCTCAAAGAATTTATGACGAGTTCTTATTTAGAGATAGGGTCATTATGGAGCTATTTACTTGGGAAGCTGTAGATAAGGCTATCGAATTGGGAATAAAGCCAATGGTTTCCGAAAATTTAATTTTCGGGGAGTCTCTAAAAGCTATGGAGATAGGAATACCACCATCAGAATCTAAAAGCGCTTCAAATATTGAAAAAATTTTAAAAGACAAAAATATTGAATATATTTGCATGAGCCGCTATAGCATTTCCGGAAATAAAAAACTGCTTAAGCGATTGAAAAACAATGGAATAAAAAATTACGTTTTTCATTTAGAGTCGGCTGTAAACGGACAACCGGCGGAAGAATACGTTTGGGATAAGGAAATGGCCTATTGTTACGGTATGTATGCTAACAATTTGGATTTATTAGCCTCATTGATCAATAAGTAACTCTATTGTATATTGTTTAAATCATTTTGCACCATCAATTTAACCAATTTTTCAAACGGCGTTGATGTTGGATTCCAGCCTAATAATTTTTTAGCTTTGGAAGGGTCGCCCAGCAATTGCTCTACCTCAGTAGGGCGATAGTATTTCGGATCTACTTCTACCAAAACTTCGCCGGTTTCTATATTAATTCCTTTTTCGTTTTCGTTTTCACCTTCCCAACGCAATGTAATTCCGGCTTCTGCAAAGGCAAGGGAGCAAAATTCTCTCACGGAGTGCATCTCTCCTGTGGCAATCACAAAGTCTTCAGGTTCATTGTGTTGTAAGATACGCCACATGCACTCCACATAATCTTTGGCATATCCCCAATCGCGCATGGCATTAAGATTTCCGAGATACAATTTTTTCTGTTTGCCGTGTTTAATGCGCGCTACGGCAAGTGTAATTTTCCGGGTAACAAAGGTTTCGCCTCTACGCTCACTTTCATGATTAAACAGAATGCCATTGGCTGCATACATGTGGTAAGCTTCCCTGTAATTTTTTGTGATCCAAAAGGCATACATTTTAGCAACGCCATAAGGAGAACGCGGATAAAAGGGCGTGTTCTCGTTTTGAGGAACTTCTTGAACCTTTCCATAAAGCTCAGAAGTAGAGGCTTGATATATGCGTGTTTTCTTTTCTAATCCTAAAATTCGCACGGCTTCCAGAATCCTCAAAGTGCCTACGGCATCTGTCTCTGCCGTATATTCAGGAACATCAAAAGAGACTTTTACATGGGATTGAGCTGCCAAATTATAGATTTCATCAGGTTGAATGGTTTGAATAATCCTCAATATAGATGAAGAGTCGGTCATATCTCCATAATGAAGTTCAATACGGCGTTCCTGCTTCATATCTTCAATCCACTCATCGAAATACAGATGTTCAATTCTGCTGGTATTGAAATAGGAAGCACGGCGCATCATGCCATGCACTTTGTATCCTTTATCCAATAATAACTCGGCAAGGTAGGAGCCATCTTGCCCGTTAATGCCGGTAATGAGTGCAACTTTTTTGTAAGTCATAGCAATGAAAATTAACGGCAAAAATAAAAAAAAACGACAATGCGCTCAAAAACGAATAACAAAATCATATCCATTTGATTTTTGTTTACTTTCGCAACACTAAACTTTATATCAAAGGAAATTTATTTTAAAATGAGAACTGACGAAAAATAACTTTTATGCACAACACAATTATTTCTTTAGATTCAATAGTAAACTTATTTCCCGATAATTTCACCGAAGCGCAAATTGCCAAAGCCAAAACACTGTTTTACAAAAAAATGGCATTAAAGATGCACGCGTTTTACGGTGGTAAAATGGCAACCATACCCAAAGCGCCTCTTTATGGATTTAATTGGTTTAACGTGTGGTACACACCCGGTGTTTCCGCAGTTTCTACCGCCATTAGAGACGATAACGACACTTCGTTTGAGCTAAGCAACCGCAGTAATTTGGTGGCAGTAGTAAGCGACAGCACGCGCGTGCTGGGCGACGGCGACTGCACTCCTCCGGGCGGTCTCGGCGTAATGGAAGGAAAAGCGATGTTAATGAAATACTTAGGCGGCGTGGATGCCATAGCGCTTTGTATTGATAGTAAAGACGAAACAGGCGAACCTAACGCCGATAAAATTATTGAGTTCGTTAAGCGAGCGCAGTCGAGCTTTGGCGCTATTAATTTGGAGGACATTTCCCAGCCCAACTGCTTTAAAGTATTAGATACGCTTCGCGAGGAATGCGATATTCCTGTGTGGCACGACGACGCACAAGGCACTGCCTGCGTTACGTTAGCCGGCGTAATTAATGCTTTGAAATTAACAGGCAAGAAAATGTCGGAAATTAAAGTGGTGCTGTATGGTGCGGGCGCCTCCAATACGAGTATTGCGCGTTTGATGATTGCCGATGGCGCCAATCCGAACAAAATTATCATGTTCGACAGTCGCTCAACGTTACACAAAAACAATGCGCGCTATAAAAACGATCTGTTGTTTTACCGTCAGTGGGAGTTGTGCCAAATTACCAATTCGGAGTGTGTTACCGCACCTGAAGAGGCGTTTAAAGATGCCGATTTGTTGGTGGCGCTTTCCAAACCGGGTCCCGATACGATTAAATCGGAGTGGATTAAACTGATGGCAGACAAACCGATTGTGTTTGTGTGCGCCAATCCGGTGCCGGAAATTTATCCGTATCAGGCAAAAGAGGCAGGCGCGTACATTGTTGCCACCGGCAGGGGCGATTTTCCAAACCAAGTGAACAATTCGGTGTGTTTTCCATCCATTCTAAAAGGCACATTATTAGTTTCCGCACGTAAAATTACCGATGGCATGGCAATCCGTGCAGCGCATTCCATTGCCGAATTTGCCGAAAATCGCGGGATTCATGTCGAAAATATTATGCCCAATATGTTAGAGTGGGAAGTTTTTCCAAAAGTGGCTGCAGATGTAGCAATGCAGGCAATTAAAGAGGGCGTGGCACTCAAAAACCTTACCTGGCAACAAGTGTATGAGGCTGCCAAGTGTGACATCCGCGAAGCGCAGGAATTAACAAAGCTGCTACAAGAGAAAGGTTATATCAAACCAATAGATGAAAACGTGATTCGTGAAGTGATACGAGAAGTAATAGAAGAGGTAAAAAGTTAACATTATATATTCGCAACCTTTAAAAAAATCGTAACGAAATTAAAATGTCAAGGCAAAAAAGCATGCAACCCAAAGCAAAAGAAAAGCCTTTAATAAAACAAGGGATTAGAAAAAGTGCCGGATGGAAGCCCTACCTTGTATTTGTTATTTTCACGTTTGTATTATATTCCAATACATTAAATCATTTTTTTGTATTTGATGACGGAATGGTAATTGCCGAAAATAAATTTACGCAACAAGGAGTAAAGGGAATTCCCGACATTCTCAAATACGATACTTTTGTTGGCCATTTGATGCACATTCACAATGAAACGGATGCCGATCATATGCAAGAACAAATGAAATTTTTGGCAGGCGGCAGGTATCGTCCGTTGTCAGTAGTTACTTTTGCATTGGAAGTTGAGTTTTTTGGCAAAAGCTACACTTACCCCGACACAAACTATGTATTTAAAGGCAATGCTTTTGTCAGTCACTTGGTTAACATTTTGCTGTATGTATTTACAATTTGTCTGTTGTTTCTGATTTTACACCGTCTTTTCCCACCTGAAAAAGATAAAAAGTGGTATTTGTCATTTCCATTTATTGTAACGCTTTTGTTTTTAGTTCATCCTATTCATACTGAAGTTGTTGCAAATATAAAAGGTCGTGATGAAATGATGATGCTTTTGGGTTCGCTCGCCGCATTATGGTTCACTATAAAATACTTTGATACTCACAAAATCCACAACCTTTTATGGTCGGGATTATGCTTATTCTTAGGACTATTGTCGAAGGAGAATGCCATTACTTTCCTCGCAGTAATTCCAATAACCATCTATTATTTTGTGGATAGAAATATTGGAAAAATAGTAAAATCAATGCTGCCTCTTATTGTGGCGTCAACATTATTCTTATTCATTCGTGGAGCTATTATTGGATTCATGAATGCATCAGAGATATATCCTGATTTGTTGAATGATCCATTCCTGAATGCCACAAAAGGCGAAACTTTGGCAACCATATTTTACACATTACTTATTTATGTTAAACTTTTGTTTTTTCCGCATCCGTTAACTTACGATTACTATCCATATCACATAGAAATCGTGAATTGGTCGAACCCGGTAGCCATTTTTTCTTTAATGTTTTATTTGGGAATTACCCTATATGCCATTTATGGATTAATAAAAAAAAGGGATATTATTTCGTATTCTATTTGGTTCTATTTATTGCCGCTGTCTGTAGTTTCAAACCTGTTTTTTCCCATAGGCGCCTTTATGGGTGAGCGTTTTGTGTTTATCTCGTCTATTGGATTCTCTATTTTTATTGGCTGGTTGATTTGCAATTATCTTCCAAAACTTACTAAAAACACAAAAAGTGCAACTTATCTCACCGTTTGTTTCATGGTAATTATTCTCTGTTTGTTTGCTGTAAAAACAATAAGCAGAAACCAGGCGTGGAAAGATAGTTTTACATTATATAAAACCGATATAAAAACGTCTAAAAATTCAGTTAAGGGAAACTATTTGCATGGTTACGATTTACTGAAAAAAGCTACTTATCCAAGTAATGAAAAGCAACGAAATGAATTATGTGAAGAGGCAGCTAAACATTTAAAACGAGCTGTAAAATTATATCCCGGGCACGCAGATGCCATTGAAAAACTTGGAAATCTTTATTTTGATTGTTATAAAGATGTTGCTAAAGCGCTGCATTATTATACAATGGCACTTAAGCTTAACACAGAAAACATTGCTGTACTTAACTCCATCAAAATTATATTGGATCAGACCGACAATCTTTTGGCAGAAAATCGAATTACTTCAACTTTAGATGACCTCATTCAATCGTATGACGAATTATTGAGTATAAAACCGGATCTTGGAGAAGTCTATTATGTTAAAGGCTTAATATATGGTAAATATTTAAATAATAATAAATTAGCGTTGGATTGCTTTGAAAAAGCGCTTGTTGCAGATTTTCTCAAAACAGCGAAATTTTATGAAGATGCAGGAACTATTTACGCTCTTTCCGGCAATTACGAAAAAGCCCTTCATTATTTGTTGAAAGCCATAGAATTAGGCTCTGATGATTACATTACATATATTAACGTTGGGGTAATTTATCAGCAACTCGGTAACAGTAAGAATGCTCATTTATACATGCAAAAAGGAAACGAAATAAAAGAAACAAAAAAGATTGCTATCACAAAGCTTTAGAGTTAGGTGCGAATATGGTAATTATACTTCACTTGGAAATTATTCTATATTTGCAGCCCAAATACGTAACAGCATGGAAAATTTAATCAAAGAGAAAGTAAGCATCTGGCTTAATGGAAATTATGACCAGACTACAAAAGAAGAAGTTTTAAAGCTATTGCAAACCAACGAAAAAGAGTTGATGGATGCGTTCTACAGAGATTTGGAGTTTGGTACGGGTGGGCTGCGCGGCATCATGGGCGTGGGCACCAATAGGATGAATAAATATACGGTTGGGTTTGCTACCCAGGGGTTTGTCAATTATTTAAAGCAACAGTTTCCTAATAAACCACTTAAAGTTGCCATTTGTTTCGATTCGAGGAATAACAGTAAATATTTTGCAGGAATTACGGCGGATGTTTTTTCTGCAAACGGCATTTTTTGCTATCTATTTGAAGAACTACGTCCAACGCCCGAACTCTCTTTTGCAGTTCGCGAGTTACAATGCGATGGCGGCGTAATGGTAACCGCTTCGCACAACCCTAAAGAATATAACGGCTACAAAGCGTATTGGAACGATGGCGCCCAATTAATTCCGCCGCACGATGTGAACGTGATTGCTGCGGTAGAGCAAATCGCTTCTGTGGATGATGTGAAATGGGAACGCAATTTGGATCTTGTGCAAACGATTGGAGAAGAGATGGATGACCTCTATTTAAAACAAGTGCAAACGCTGTCATCTGCTAATAATGCTATAAAAGATGCAGCTAAAAACCTTAAAATTGTTTACACCCCGCTTCATGGCACCGGCATTACCATGGTTCCGAAGGCTCTAAAAATGTGGGGCTTTGAAAACATCCACATCGTTGAAGAGCAAAGCGTTCCTAATGGCGATTTTCCTACGGTGGTTTCTCCCAACCCGGAAGAAAAAGCCGCCATGGAGTTGGCGCTTAAAAAAGCCAAAGAGATTGATGCCGACCTCATTTTAGCCACCGATCCCGATGCGGACAGAATTGCCGCCGGAATAAAAAATTTAAAAGGTGAATATCTGCTTTTGAATGGGAACCAAGTCGTTATTCTATTAACCTATTACCTTTTATCGCAACGCGAAGCCGAAAATAAATTGCAAGCCACTGATTACGTGATTAAAACGATTGTTTCTACCGAATTGATTCCTAAAATGGCAAACGATTATGGTATTGAATGCTTCGATGTTTTAACCGGTTTCAAATATATTGCCGCAGTGATTCGCGAAAATGAAGGAAAACGGAAATATATTGGCGGTGGCGAAGAAAGTTTCGGCTACCTTGCCGGCGATTTTGTGCGCGACAAAGATGCCGTTTCCGCATGTTGCTTGTTTGCCGAAATGGCAGCGCAAGCAACAGCTAATAACAGTACCTTATATATGGAGCTGCTGAAAATCTACCAAAAATACGGATATTATAAAGAAGACCTTTTGTCCATTACCAAAAAAGGGAAAGAAGGTATAGAAGAGATTAAGCAAATGATGGTAAACTACCGGAACCATCCGCCCAAAGAGATCAACGGCAGCAAAGTTGTTTGCATAAAAGATTATCTTTTGCATAAAACGGAAGATTTAATAACAGGCAAAACGGAAAAAATAGAGTTACCCACCTCCGATGTGTTGCAATTTTTTACGGAAGATGGTTCAAAGGTTTCGGTGAGACCTTCGGGAACTGAACCCAAGATTAAATATTATTTTGCAGTTTGCCACAAACTTTCTAATATTGATGAAGTTGAAGAGTTAGATAAAACTTTGGCGGAGCGGATTGAGGCGATAAAAAAATCTATTGTCTGAACCTTGATTTTATCAAGATTTTTAAGATTATCATGATTATTTTTTGTTCAGCGGTGTTTTTTTTATTTACTGAATATCACCAAGTTTTGTGCATTATTTCACCTCTAATTGTGCACCTGATTTAACTTCAAAAGGTCCGTTAATAGTTACACTTCCTAATGCATCAATAGTAAGTTTGTTATTAGTTACAGTTACGTTTTGAACATTTATATGGGCACAGTTTGTAATGATGGTATTAGTACTTACAGTTTGGTTTGTAAAATTAACAACTTGTGTAGGACAAGCGGCAATTTGAGCTTCTCTAACGGCATGGTATGCATTAACTAAACCGTGACCCATTTGCGAGTTCCAACTGCCATTGGGCCTGCCCTGAACAACTGAATAACTGTAGATGCTGGGATTAATTTTTTGCGCTGTACGTTCAATAATATCTCGTACTTGGGTTCCGGTAAAATTTGGATAGACGGATAGAACAAGAGCGGCAACACCGGCAACGAAAGGACATGCAGCTGACGTACCACCAAAAACATGATAATCTCCTATTGGCGAGGGTGCATTGTGATAACCAGCACTGCTTTGTCTATCAGTAGTATAAATATTTGTACCTGGAGCCACAACATCCAAAGCAGTTCCATAAGCACTGCCGGGATGACCGCTAGAGGGCCATGGATCGCATGAAATAGGAATTATATCTTTTCTTCCAGATCGTATTCCGCATCGATCTATTGCGCCAACAGCAATCACATTTGGTAGACTTGCGGGATAACTTACAGTGGCATTATTATTTCCTGAAGAAACAACAACTACGCAGCCTTTATTGCCTCTACCTTTTGTTACTGCATTATTTATAGCATTGGTAATAGGAGTATAAGGAGAACTTCCACCCCATGAATTACTAATAACATCTGCTCCATTTTCCCATGCCCACTCAATAGCTGCAGCTAACCAATCAAGATTATATCCACCATTACTAGTACTCGCACGGGCAGGCATTATTTTGCAGTTCGGAGCTACGCCGGCAATTCCTTTACCAATCGCTCCAATTATTCCCGCACAAGCTGTTCCATGGTTATCATATCTTGTTACTGCCGCTCCGTTTCCCCAGCCCGACAAAGGATGTTCATATCCGGGGAGATGAATATTTGCTTGTAAATCCGGATGCCTTAAATCTACTCCATCATCAACAACTGCAACCTTGATATTTGTGCCTAATGCAACTGCCCATGCTTGTTCGGCTTTTATATCTATACCGCTTACTCCATTACTTTGTCCGGTATTTTTCAGACCTCATTGTGCATCAAAGTATGTACCAGTATTATTGAAGTGCGATGCATTAAAAAGAATAAAATTTGGTTCAGAAAACTCAAAAAATCCTGTGTGAAAAAATAGTCTTGACATTTCCATTGCATTCAATTTTGCATTTTTATGAACACTTATCATAAATTGATTTTCCACCAATCGATTCTCTTCTTTAATGAGACAATTATTTTTTTCAACCAATTCTTGTAATTGATTGTAGGAGACTGTCGACTTTAATTTAACCGCAAATTCATCTGTAAGACCTTGCAAAACGTCATTATACATAAATAGAGGCGTTGCTGAAATAATTGCCGGATTTGCTTTAAAAGATTCTACAGTAGCAAACGATACAATATCATTTTCATTTTTAGTTTCAAAAATAGCAAAATCCAAATAGTTGTCATCAATATTCATATTGGATGTCAATTGTAAAGAATGATTATTAATCAGAGTGTATATTTGTTCTCTATTAGCGTTTTGCGAAAATTTAACAAATAGTCTATTTGCACTTTGCTGCAGAAAAATTTTTTCGCCTTGATAGTAGTAGAAATTTTCATTATTCTGTTGAGCATACAACGCAAAACTGAAAAGTATGCTAAAGACTGTAATAAGAATCTTCTTTTTCATGGTTATTTCGTTTTTAGGTTAAACATATATTCACCAATATAAGGAGGATACATAGGTAACATCTGAAGATATGTTAACTTCAAACTTTTGGAAGAAACTCTTGTTATAGCAAAGGCAGGACCTTGAAGTTCGTGAAGAACTGAAAAATATAACGTGTCTCCACATAGTATATATTGTTCTCCATTTCTAAATCGATGAAATGTGGCACAAAAGGCTGTGTCTTGATAAGAAGTATTTACATATACCTGTTTCTGTTTCGAATCAATGTTAAGTGTAATAACTATATTAGGCTCCGAAGTTATACAAGATTTCAGACTGCATATCCAAGTACCGTCTATATTGGTCTGTTCTGGTTTTTTACACGAATAAAATCCTCCTATTAAAATAAATAGAAGTGCTGTAAGGATTATTATTTGTCTTTTCATGGTAGTTAATTTTCTATAATTGTTATATTTAATTCAGTTTTAATATTAGAACTCATCTTATCCGTGATGAGTGCGATTATCTTACTTTCTCCAGCAATGTGGGTCTCATTTAATAATATTTCAACTTCTAGCACACATTTATTGGTTGATAAAAAAAACTTTTTTCGACAATGTGGCTATTCCGCCCGGAGCACAAACGTTTGCCAACAACAATGTATGTTTTGAAAAATCAATTTCCGGATAAATTTCATCAATACAATAGAAATAACTTTCTAGTTTTTCGTTATTGTTTATTATAATTATCTCGTTGTTGTTAAAATTTAGGTTTTGCCAAAAGCATAAAGTTTCTGTTAATAAATATTCTGTAAAAGAAATTTCTATTGGTTCATTTTTATCTTTACAAGAAGAAAAACCTCCTACTAAAATACACACAAGTACTGCAATTATTGGTATTTTTCTTTTCATAGCAACCTCCTAATTCGTTAAAATCATCTGTTTGGCATCGCTGGTTTTACCATCGCCTATTAATAAATAGGTATATACGCCTGCTGCCAATCGTCCTGCCTGTATTTGCACATCAACGGTTCCGCGCTCAGAAACAGGGAGGCATTTAACTTGCACTCCTTGCATATTATATACGCATAATTCTGCTTTTTTAATCGCTTGAGGGATATAACATTGAACAGTGGTACGCTCACTAAACGGATTGGGAGCATTTTGATAAACTTTCATTTCTTCAACATGGGCATTCATCGGGTCGGCAAGGTTGAACTGTTGGAAACTCTTTTCCATTGATTCTTCGTTTTTGCTGAAATAAATTGCCAAAGCTTTTTCCAAAGATTCCACTTTTTCCTGAATTTCTTTTTGTAAGTTTTCAATGGTGAGTCTTTGGTCTTTCAGAACTTCAACAATGATGGGAATTAATCCGATGTAATTAACCGCACAGTAATCAGTAGAGCCTTCGCTTACTAAAATTGGAAAAATTTCTTTTAACTCCTGCGCTAAATAGCCGTACTCAGGCGATGCATCTTTAAAAGAAATTTCTTCAGAGTCTATAGGCGGAAGCGCTTTTATGTAGGACTTTCCTTGCAGCAAATAAAGCCTGTTCTTTTCATCGGTTATCGGCTTAATTTCAGATTTCAAGCGTTCATCGGAAGTAAGCCAATAACCATTACCGTAAACATGCCCTAAAACATCTAACATACGATCATTGGCAGGGATTTTACCGATACCCACCTGACCGTTACCGAGGACTGTCATTCTAAGATTTCCTGCCCAATCATCTAATCGCATAATAGTGGCTTCCTTGTGTGCATATCCTATCCGAAGCAGCAAACCTTGTGCATTACCACCACCGTTTCTAATAATTGATGTCCAAGTATTATTGCTTGAAGCATTTATGGAAAATTTGGAATCAGGATTTGTAGTCCCTATGCCCACATTTCCATTGCTAAGAACGTTTATCTGACTCATGGCAATTGTTGTTATTAACAATAATACAAAAATTAATAAGATTTTTTTCATTTTTAAATGGTAGTTTAACGTCGGTATCCTTAAGCAGACAATAATTAAGGGGACTCCGAATAATTCATTTTTAACATTTTAATTTTTCAAAAAGCCGAAGTCCATTAAAACTTTTTGAAAAATCTTTCAAAAGTTGCGACAAAGATATTATTATTATTATTATTTGTTATTTCATAAAACATTTTATTTTAGGTTAATTAATAACTTTTTCGGCGAAAGTATGATTTTTGCTTATTCTCTGTGTTAGACCGAGATTTTTTAACGTTTTTTTATGAAAAGCCCACGTTCAGCGGTGATTGTACCGCCGTCGTTCTATAAAAAAACATTCATTGTTTTTCGTATCAAAAAAATTCTATCTTTGCCACCCTTTTTGAAGTGAAAAAGAAGACCGATAAAGCCTACTCGAAACAACTCTTAACTACTTGATTTCACGGAGCGTATATAATGACTGTTGAATAGATGTGGGTGAATTGTATAGTGCAAAATGAGATTAAATAGTTGCAATTTCGCTCCGAAAACGCTGCTATTTTTTTGTTTTATAGCCAAAAATTAATATCAAAAATAGAAAAAGACGAGATGAAAAAGATTAAAATTACACAAGTAAAAAGTATTATTGACAGACCGGAAAGACAAAAACGCTCTATGCAAGCCTTAGGTCTTCGCAAAATGCACCAAACTGTGGAGCATAACCCTACCCCGCAGATTTTGGGAATTGTTGAAAAGGTGAAACATTTAATAACAGTTGAAGAAATTTAAAAGATTTAAAAGATTTAAAAATTTAAAAGCAAACATCAAACCTTAAATCTTTAAATTCTTAAATCTTTAAATCAATAAACCAAAAAAATAATAAGTAATAAAGATAAAACACGATGAAATTACACGAATTAAAACCAGCAGCAAACGCAACGAAATCATCGAAAAGAATTGGTAGAGGACAAGGATCAGGAAAAGGCGGCACGTCTACAAAAGGTCATAAAGGACAGCAGTCTCGTTCCGGATATAGCCGTAAGTTAGGTTTCGAAGGTGGACAGATGCCCATTTACAGATTGGTTCCCAAAAGAGGTTTCAAAAACATCAATCGCATTGAATATAGCCCTATCAATTTAAGAACATTGCAAATGTTAGTAGACAAAACCCAACAAACTGAAATCACGTTGGAGTTGATGAAAGCAAACGGACTTATTTCGATGAAAGATAAAATTAAGATTTTAGGAAATGGTGAGATTACCTCTAAAATTACCGTTACCGCTCATGCGTTTTCTAAATCTGCAATAGAAGCGATAGAAAAAGCCGGTGGAAAATGTATTGCTTTGATGGCAAAAGAAGGGGAGAAAGTAGAAGAGAAAAAGGAAGAAAAGCCGAAAGCGGAAAAGGTGAAAATTGAAGAACCTAAGGTTGAAGAACCCAAAGCGGAAGCAGCTCCGGTTGTGGAAGAAACTAAAGTTGAGGAAGAAGTAGCTCCGGTAGTTGAAGCTAAAGTAGAAGAAACGCCAATTGCTGAGCCTGCAACCGAACCCTTATCTAATGAGGTTCCCTTAGTAGCAGAAGAAACAAATACGGTAACACCTGAAGAAGAAAATTAATTGTAACTTAGAAACGAAAAAACGATATGAAAAGATTTTTTACCACCCTAAAAAACATATATCGCATTGAAGATTTGCGCAAACGGATTATCTATACATTATTCATTGTGTTTATATATCGTTTGGGCGCTCACATCGTACTTCCGGGTATCAATCCCGGCAGCTTGTCCAGATTTACTGCAGAGGCGCAAGAGGGTTTAATGGGTTTGTTGGACTTGTTCTCAGGAGGTGCGTTCTCTAATGCTTCTATTTTTGCGTTGGGCGTAATGCCCTATATCTCTGCGTCTATCGTAATTCAGTTGATGACTTTGGCGGTTCCGTACTTCCAACGTCTTCAAAAAGAAGGAGAAAGCGGACGTAAAAAAATTAATCAAATTACACGTTACTTAACTATTGCAGTGGTTTGCGTTCAAGCGCCTGCCTATATTGCTAATATTACTTCTCAATTCGCTTACGCGGTTTCTCCGTCTTTGATTGAGACCTCAATTCTTGGTTTTTCCGCATTTGCACTAACCGCGTTCTTGCTTCTTATTGCAGGAACCTTGTTTATTATGTGGTTGGGTGAGCGTATTACAGATAACGGACTTGGAAACGGTATTTCCATCATTATTATGGTGGGTATTATTGCGCGTTTCCCATTCGCACTTCAATCCGAGTTTATGGCTCGTTTAACCGAGAGCGGCGGCCCGATTGTGTTTATCGCTGAGATCGTAATTTTGATGTTGGTTATTGCCATGTGCGTACTTTTAGTACAAGGCACACGCCGTATTCCGGTACAGTATGCAAAAAGAATTGTAGGTAACAAACAATATGGCGGCGTTCGTAACTTCTTGCCTTTGAAGGTAAACGCAGCCGGTGTAATGCCTATCATTTTTGCACAAGCTATCATGTTTTTGCCTTTAACTTTTGTGAAATTTACAGACCAACCCGGAACCATAATGATGAGCTTTATTGACTTTAATGGATTGGGATACAACATTATTTTCTTCTTCCTCATTATTGCTTTTACCTATTTTTATACCGCTATTACTATCAATCCACAACAGATTGCAGAAGATTTAAAGAAAAACGGCGGTTTTATTCCGGGAACCAAACCGGGAAAACAAACAGCAAACTTGATTGATGAAATTATGTCAAGAATCGTATTGCCGGGTTCTGTTTTCTTAGGTTTTGTGGCTATCATGCCGGCATTTGTGAGATTATTTGGTGTGAACCAACAGTTTGCACAGTTCTTCGGCGGTACCTCATTGTTAATTATGGTGGGCGTTGTATTAGATATGCTACAACAAATTGAAAGCCACTTATTGATGAGGCATTATGACGGATTGACGAAATCAGGAAGAATTAAGGGGCGGAATAGTAGTGCATACTAATTCAATTTTGAATTATGAATTTTGAATTATGAATTCAAAATTTAAAATTCAAAATTCAAAATTTGAATGGATTGAAGATAAAAAGAGACAAATACAAGATATATAACACTGAAGAGATTCAGTTAATAAAAGAAAGTTCTTTGATAGTTGGAAAAACCTTAGCCGAAGTGGCGAAACGCATTGCGCCCGGTGTGCCCTTGATTATGTTGGATAGAATTGCGGAAGAATATATCAGAGCCTACAACGCCGAGCCTTCGTTTAAAGGGTATCGCGGATTCCCTTCAACCTTGTGCGTTTCGGTAAATGAAGTGGTGGTGCACGGCATCCCGGGAAATCAAATCTTGCAAGATGGCGATATTGTTTCTGTAGATTGCGGGGTTTATAAAAACGGATTTCACGGCGATTTTGCCTACACCTTTCCGGTAGGAAATGTTTCGGAAGAAAAACAATTGCTGATGGAACGCACAAAAAAGTCGTTGTATCTCGGAATTGAACAAGCGAAAGTAGGAAATACCACAGGCGATATCGGAAACGCAATTCAGCGTTATGTAGAATCGTTCGGCTATGGCGTAGTGCGCGACTTGTGCGGACATGGATGCGGCAGAAACCTGCACGAATTTCCGGAGGTTGAAAATACCGGAAAACCCAAACAAGGCGTGTTGCTCAAACAAGGAATGGTAATTTGTATCGAACCTATGATTAACAGAGGTACCTACAAAGTAAAAACCGAACCCGATGGCTGGACGGTACGAACATTAGATCGGAAACCTTCCGCCCACTTCGAGCACCAAGTCGCACTAACGGAAACCGGCACGGAAATACTTTCCTCCTATGAAGAAATTGAAGTGAACATGAGATAAAAAGAAGAAAGGAGAAAAGGAGAAGGGAAAAATCCCCTTCAAATTTTGAAGGGGTGGCTCGCGAAGCGAGACGGGGTAGTTTATATTAACAAAAACAAAAAACAAAACATAAACCAAATGGCAAAACAATCCTCCATTGAACTCGACGGCATCGTTATAGAAGCGTTAGGCAACGCGATGTTTCGCGTGCAATTGGAAAACGGACACATCATCACGGCGCATATTGCCGGAAAAATGCGCTTGAACTATATCAAAATTTTACCCGGAGATAAAGTGCAAGTGGAAATGTCGCCCTACGATTTGAGCAAAGGAAGAATAACATTTAGACATAAATCATAAAAAACATAAAAACAATGAAAGTAAGAGCATCTGTAAAAAAAAGAAGTGAGGATTGCATCATCGTAAAACGAAAAGGGGTCGTTTATGTGATTAATAAAAAGAACCCGAAATTTAAACAACGTCAAGGATAATTATTAAACAAGTAAATAAACAGTAAGAATTTATGGCAAGAATTGCAGGTATTGATTTACCGAAAAACAAAAGAGGTGAGGTAGGATTAACCTACATCTACGGAATTGGCAGAAGTATGTCTAAACAAATTCTCGACAAAGCCGGCATAGACTACAGTAAAAAAGTTAATGAATGGAATGACGATGAATTGTCTGTTCTCCGTGGAATCATCAATGAAATGAAAGTAGAAGGTGCGTTGCGTTCAGAGGTTCAAATGAACATCAAACGTTTAATGGATATCGGCTGTTACCGCGGTATTCGTCATCGTATCGGATTACCACTACGTGGACAAAGTACTAAAAACAATGCACGTACCCGTAAAGGACGTAAGAAAACTGTTGCCAACAAGAAAAAAGCAACCAAATAATAGTTAATCATTTTAGTCAAGTAGAAGGAATTATAATATTATGGCAAAGAATACAAAAACCGTAAAGAAAAAAGTCGTTAGAATTGATGCAATGGGCAAAGCGTTCATCTCCGCATCGTTCAATAACGTGATTGTAACGCTCACCAACAGCGATGGACAAGTAATTTCTTGGTCGTCAGCAGGTAAAATGGGATTTAGAGGTTCGAAAAAAAATACGCCTTATGCAGCGCAAATGGCTGCTCAAGATTGCGCAAAAGTTGCGTACGATTTAGGCTTGCGCAAAGTAAAAGTGTTTGTAAAAGGACCGGGCAGCGGACGCGAATCAGCCATCCGTACCATCCATGCCGCAGGTATATTGGTAGAAGAGATTACCGACGTAACGCCATTGCCACACAATGGATGTCGTCCTCCGAAACGTAGAAGAGTATAATCCATTTAAAAATTTAAGAATTTAAAAACTTAAAGTATGAAACCAATATTCTTAAAATTTGCAGCATTTTTACTGATTTTAACAGGAATTCTTGTTTCATGCAGTAAAACTAAAGTAACAGATGTGCTATTAAATAAAACAGAGTTAACGCTCAGTGTAGGCGAAACAGAAACCCTTGTTGTAACCGTTTTTCCGGAAGATGCAGACAATAAAGCCGTGAGTTGGGCAAGCAATAACCCCGCAATAGCTACAGTAACTAACGGCAAGATTACTGCAAAAGCTGTGGGTACCGCCATGATTATCGTAACTACAGCAGATGGCAACAAAACAGCAAATTGTACGGTTATAGTAATAGAAGAGAAGCCGCAGCCCATAGAGTTAGAATTGGGATTATATACTGAAGTATCTCCTTGCAATGGATGCGGTAACTGGGATTTTATAGATAGAGAAAATCTTACTACTCATCCTATGCTTGGACTTCCTGCGCATTTTAAATATGAAATAGTGGAAGACTCCATTAAATTAACAGATAGTTATGGTCGTACTACAAATCATCATTTTTACGTAATAAATAGTACAAAATTTGAAATAGACCTTTCTGAACATTCCAGCCCACGCCCTTTTATTTTTATTTTTGAAAAAGACATTAACTCTTATTGATTATGAAACTAACATTATTAAAACTAACAATATTTCTGCTAATTTTAGCAACAATCTTTACTTCATGCAGTAAGACCAAAGTAACAGATGTGCTACTAAATAAAACAGAATTAACGTTCAATGTAGGCGAAACAGAAACCCTTGTTGTAACCGTTTTTCCGGAAGGTGCAGACAATAAAGCCGTGAGTTGGGCAAGCAATAACCCCGCAGTGGCTACAGTGGTTAACGGCAAGGTTACTGCAAAAGCTGTGGGTACCGCCATGATTACCGTAACTACAGCAGATGGCAACAAAACAGCAAATTGTACGGTTATAGTAATAGAAGAAGAGCCACAGCTTATAGAATTGGAGTTAGGATTATACGAGGAAGTATCTCCTTGCGAAGGGTGCCATATTTGGTATTTGCTAGATAGAGAAAATCTTGCCATTACTGGGCAGCTTCAGGTTATGCGTTATTTTAAATATGAAATAATAAAAGACTCTATCAAATTGACAGATGATAGAGGTCGTACCTCAACTACCTATTTTCACGTAATAAATAATACTAAGTTTGAAAGAAAAACTTCCGACCCTACTCTACCAAATCCTGGTATTTTTATTTTTGAAAGAAAACACTAACTCTTATTGACTATGAAGAAAACAGTTATTATTTTCGCAACACTATTATTTTGTTTTTATCTTCATGCGCAGCAAGCGGGTAATGATTTTTATTATTATTTCGGAGAAAAAATCTTTCTGACCGAGAGAGCGGATAAGATGTTTATTAAGTTAACGGAAAATGCAGATACCCAAAGTTTATTAGCGCTTATGCAAGCAGATGAATCTATTTGTTTGGACGCTTTAAACAAACAAACTTTTGATTTATTTGTCATTTTGGAGACAAAAAATGGCGAAAGTTTTTCTTTGGGAACAGTAAATAAATTTAGAGAAAACCCAAATATAATCTCTACCCAACTTATGTTGGAATATGAAAGTGACCAATTGTTAGCGCCTACCAACGAATTTACCGTAAAACTAAAACCGGCAACATCGTTTGGACAATTGCAAAATTTAGTAACTGAACATGGTTGCATAATTGTAAGAGAAAGTCAATTTGTTGAAAACCAATACATAATATCAATAGACGTTGTTGAAACTTACTTAAAGGAGAATAATTACAAAGAGGCAATGATAACTTTAACTAAAATGTATGAACGATTTGAGATTACGGAAGAGCAGGCGTTTGAGTTAAACGATTTGGGAACTTACATTCATTGGTTACTGCAATTGGAA
>WQTS01000130.1 GCA_009786185.1 Bacteroidota bacterium | reverse complement strand
GTTTGCCATGCACCGCCAGCTCTACGATACTCACAACCGTCAATTGTGTTGAGTATAATGCTCGTTGCCGTGCTGCTACTAAGGGTGGGAGCAGTAGGAGCGGTTTGCGTTGCCTTTGTAACCGTTGCTGTAGCAACAGAAGTAATACTGCCGTTGCAGTTGGCAGCGGTAACAGTTACAGTCAGGGTGCTGTCAATGTCGGCTTGTACTAAGGTATAGTTTGAAGCATTTGCACCAACAGGAACATTGTTACGTTTCCACTCATAACTTAATGTTCCTAAAGACACTAACGGCTCTGCCGTTAAGCCCGAAGTACTCGCAGTTAATGTTTGTCCAAAAATGGTATTACCCGTAATAGCTACTGTGCCTGCCAATTGCGCCTTGCTTACCGTGATAGTAAAATCTTTGGTATAGTCAGTGCTTGTTCCTGCACCGTTAGTAATGGTTGCTCTTACTATTACCGTACCTGCTGCTGTCGTGTTGAGCGTATTGCCGGTGAGAGTTGCACCGGTAGTTCCTACGTTTTGTATGCTCCAAGCTATGGTTTTGTTGGTTGCATCGCTGGGAACAACCGTACCGGAAAGCGTAAGCGGCAAACTTACCGTAGCAGTGGTAGCTACACCGGTAATGTTGGTTACCGGAACCATACTTTGCGGTTGTGTCCATCCTATATCCAGCATCATGCCTATTTTTCGGGTACCGATGGTATGTAATTTAAATCCATAAGCAATTTGATGTTTCATAAAAGTTGGAAAAGTTACTGTAGTATTCCAATGCGAAACACTTGAGCCACTTGCCCAAGAAGTTGGCGCGTACATTCGCACACGTTCACCGCCATTGGCTGCTAATAAATTTGAACCCGGAGCTCCGGAATACAAATTATTACTCGTAACCAACGATGCCCGTTGAGATTGCGTAAGGTCAACTAAACGGGTATTACCGGTAGCTCCCTGATACAACTGAATATCGTAAATTCCGGGAGAACTTGTACTTGAACTACCGCCGCTTGGAGTGGTGTAGCTATAAGCTCCATTGCTTCCTACCAAAGGGTAAAAGCCCAATCCATGACATACTTCGTGCAACATAACGGTAATCCAATCTATTTGAGAGCCACCGGGATTACCGGTTATTCCATAATAAAAATTGAATTGCGAATTCATTTCCAATCTTATATCTCTCTGACTGGGAACATTATTAAAACCTGACATTTGATTCCCTAAGGCGGAGCAATACCATGCTTGAGTTATCGGATCCCAATAGTTTGGCGTACGGTAAGAGCCGCCAATAACGCCACCTCCTCCCATATTAATGTGCTGAACATTAATATCTACCGGAACCGTACCCGCCAACACTTCACTCCAAATACCCAAGGCATGTAAGGTAGCCGTTTGCGAATTTCCGGTTAAATTTCCGCTTAAATTAAATTGCAAATTAGAACCTGCTTTTGTTACCGATTCGTCATTATCAATATTAAAATGTTCATCATAAATCCATAAACCGCCATCGGGCAATTTATACATATACACGTAGTAGCTCATTTTTTCTTCTAATTGTGCAATATAACGATGAAATTCAGGATCTTCCGAAGGGATGGCAATAAGACGTGGCTTTTCTTTGAAAATATGAACAATTTGACGGTCTTTCGGAAATGCTTCTTTTATATCTTCTTTTTTTCCATAAAGATAACGGGGAATATGAACACTTCTCTTGGTAGCAGAAACAGAGGAAACGTTTTTTACAGAAAAATCGGCGGTTGTTTCCATTATTAAATAATGATTTGCGTTTCCTAATTCGCCTTGTCTTAACTCTTCAATGAAAAATGGCGCCAATTGTAAAGACGCAATTGATCGCGTTTCTACGGCAGGAGTAATCACCACATTATTCCCGTTTTGTTCATTCAAAATAACGATTTTTGTATTTTCTTCAGATGAAAGAGCAACCGGATATACATCTTTGTTTTCATTATTTTTTGTTAATGATAAAGTAGAAATTTCCGATTTCGCAATCTGATTTTTTAATAATGCTACATTTTCTTTCGATATGTTGTTATAATTTACCGAAAACAAATGTTGCGCATGAAGTAAATTAGTGCTGAATGCGAGTCCAAACATTGCAATAACAAGCAATGAAAGTCTTAGAGAATAAAATTTGTTCATATTTTATATTTTGAATTAACGCCCAAATTGATAAGCTCCTATGTCGGGCAAACTGCCACGTGAGTTACCCAAAATATCTTCAAAAACTCCAATATCCGGTTTCCCTCTGCCAATGGCAGGTGAAGAGGCTTGGAGTTTAAAATCAAGTTTTTTTATATCTATAAATTCCGGGTCTTCATTACGCAAACAATTCATGAAATAGGTAGCGTTGTCTTTTGCTCTCACCAAACAATTTTCAAATACTACGTTTAAGTCAGCATTTGGAGCTTGAACTTTATTCACCTCTACTTCCGTTTCATTATTTCCAAAAATGATGCAATTAATAAAATTGGCTTTGGTTTCATAACAATCATTATAAATAGCAATTTTATTGCTTACATAGCAAGCCGGCACTTTTCTTTCTACTTGGTTAAAATAGTTGGCAATAGTTAAGTGCTTCATATTATATGTTCCGCCTTCTAACTGCAAACTTCTTGCTCCATTATTGGCAATTACGCAATTGGTCATATCAATATTTAAAAGACGCGACAAAACGCCACAATTTTTCGTATTTCTGATAATAGTATTGTTTATTTTTACTGTAACATCAGATGTAACGATAATTGTTCCATCATTATAGGGTAATGGTTCAACTTGCACACCCACAAAAGCATTGGTAATTATGGCGTGGTTTATGTTAACTTGCGCGCCTTCGTTAATCCAAATTCTGCTCCATTGCGCAAAGTCGTTATCAAACCACGATTCTAAGCGGTCGCCTCTAAATAACACAGGCTCGTCTAAAGTGCCGTTCACCTCCAAATTGCTGTAGCGATAAGCCCACAGTCCTGAATTATTGTGAAAATAGATTTTTGTTCCGGGTTCAATAATCAGTGTTCCGGTAGAGTCAATGGCTGCCCAGCCGTGCACTACGTAAGGCTTTTCCTTCGTCCATCTTACGGTTTCATGTTCGCCGGCAACTACTTTAAAGCCTGTAGTTCTATCTGCCACAATGAAATTTGCATCTTGTCCGTATGCCAGCAACTTCACATCTTGCTTGCGCGAGCCGGTTAAAAACACGATAGAGTCGGTTACTAAAAACGGATTATTTTGCATTCCGGGATTGATATTTACCTTTACGAAAATAAAAATGCTGTCTTTTTTGGGAATCTCCACGTCTTTAAAAAAAATCCCCGACACTCCGTTTACATTAATGCTATAGTAAGTCTGATTGTCTCCTGCCAAAAAAATGTTAGTTTTAATTGTACTGTTTGAGGGGTTATGAACAGTAAAGTGCCTTGTAATAGAGCCAACCGTAGTAAAAACCGTATCAAAATGAACGATGGGTTGGGAGAACCGAAGCGCAACACTATCTACAATAGGCTTTTTGCATGAAATGACTAAAGACAAGCATAGGAGCAGAGAAAAAATGTAGAAGAAGGTTAACGAAATTCGAGACATAGTAGGTTTTAGTTAAGTCTAAAATTACCGCCTTGTGTTTCCCGAACCGCTATTTCTTGAGCCGCCGGAGCCACCGCTTGGAGCCGACGAACCACTGCTTCTGCCGCTGCTTCCGCTACTACCGCTTGGCGAAGAGAAGCTACTGCCGCTATTTCTATTAGAAGGACTACTCGAAGGAGGCGTATGGGTAGGCGTACTCCTTGAATTATCAGGACGGAACCCGCTGTTGTATGTATCTTGACGTGTGCTGGGTGCAGTAGGAGGTCTTGTTTCTGTTTGACGTGTATCTTGTGAGCCCGGTCGCGTAGTTGTGCTGCCGGATGTGCCGGGTCTTGTTTCTACTTGGCGCGTGCCTGTACTTGTGCCGGGGCTGGTTCCCGTTTGACGTGTGCCCGTACTTGTACCGGCACTTGTGCCGCGTTCGCTGTTTTGGTCGTTTCTATCTACGGTAGAAGCGCTCGATCCTCTGCCGCCCGCGCCTTCGTTGCGTGGTGAGGGGTTGCGCGATATATTGTCATATCGCTCATTAAAGGTTGGTCCCGAGGAACGGGTTGTCATACGGCTTGAATTACTTATATTATTACCTCTACCTGTACTACTTCCAAAAACGTTTCTGCTACCGCTTCTTCCACCGGAAGGTCCTATAGTGTTCCTGTGTCCGAAAGTGAAAGAATTATTAAAATCGAAGCGATTGTGGTGAAATCCTGCCCAAAATCCCGGATTCCAGCCGGGAGGAAATCCTCCCCAGGGACCACCAAAGCGCCAGGGATTATGCCAGCCCCAGCCCCAGCCCCAGTTAAATCCCCAGCTATACCAGCCCCAATCGAAATGCCAGGGGCGCCAAAAAGGAGAAGGCCACCACCAACTGTGTCCTAAATAAATACTAACGCCCCAAGTTGCCGGTGAGCGAGTGTACCAAAACATATTGGTGAAGAAAGGATCATAAAATCCCCATCCGAGAGAAACATGAGTGTGAAAACGCCTAATTCTTGAAGTATAAAAATAATCGTACATATCAAAATCGTCAAAAGCCATTGCATTTACTGATGCCTCGTCATAAAATTCTTCTTCAACAAAATCATCGTTGTATAGATTATTCCTTTCATTTTGGGCTTGTGTACGTTGCTCTCTTTGGGCATGATATTGCCTATCTGTAGAGCGCGTGAAAACATCATTGTAATAAGTAAATGAACCGGTTTGACAAGAAACAGCTAAACAAAAGAGCGCTAAAATGGGGAGAAGTCTTTTTGTATTCATAATAAAAATTTTCTGTTTTGACTATTAAATTTCGCAAAAGTATAATTTTAATTCAAAAAACGCAAATAAACCTTTTTTTATTACATTTTAACCGGATGCCATGCCTTATCTTCTAAAACGAAAAGCGTATCTATTCCAAAACTTTGCAGTTTTGCTTTTGCTTCTTCATAATAAAGCGGCAATTCTTCCGCTTTGTGCGCGTCGCTGCTAATGACTATCGGAGCTTTGGCTTTGGCTAATTTTTCTAAAATGTAATCCGACGGATAAAAGCTATCGCAACGCAAGCGGTATATGCCACGCGAATTAATCTCTACAATTAAGTGGTTTTTAACGATTAACTCAATCGCATGATCCACCAATTTCCTATACCAACCTTCATCTTCTTTAAAAAAACGATTTTGATTGTGCATTTTTATTTTATCCACATGTGCAATAATATCAATTTTTTGGGTTTCAATCATTTCATAAGTTTGTTCCCAAAAACATGTTACCGCTTTTTTGATGTCGTGGTTAAAAAAACGGGCAATTCCATCATCGTATGTTTCTCTTCTAGGTCCGTCGATAAACCAAATATCATCACTATTCGGAACTTTAATCAAATGCACCCCTCCGATAATATAATCTAAGTTAAAAGTATTTTTATAATAAGAAAAATCTTTGGTAACCTCCGGAATGAAGTCGCACTCCATGCCTTTAAAGATTTGTATTTGAGGATAGTGTTTTTGATAATATTCCACTTCTTTTAAATAAGCAGGAATTTCATCTGCAGTTAATGTAAAATCGTATAAATCCAAAATAGGCGCATGCGGAGAAAAGCCGAGATGGTTAAATTGCAGTTCTATTGCTTTTTCCACAAAAAAGCGCATGTTTTCCTTGCCGTCGCAAAAATGAGTGTGGGTATGGTAATTACATTTCATAATAATGGGTAACGTTTAGATGCTGAAAAAATTTTGTTTTTTTGCAGAGTAAAATGCGGTAAAGAATTCAAAATTCAAAATTATGAATTCAAAATTTTGAATTAAAAATGTTTATGTATGTTTTTTTCAGACGAATATTTTATGCAAATGGCGCTTCGGGAGGCAGAAACTGCGTTTGAGCAAGGAGAAATTCCTGTAGGAGCGGTTATTGTGTTAGATAACACGGTTATTGCAAAAGCACACAATCTAACGCAAACCTTAAACGATGTTACCGCGCACGCCGAAATGCAGGCGCTTACTTCCGCTTTTCATCATTTAGGAGCAAAATATTTGAGTGATTGTGTTTTATATGTAACCTTAGAGCCTTGTGTGATGTGCGCAGGCGCACTTTTCTGGTCGCAAATCGGGAGGGTTGTTTATGGCGCTTCCGATCCTAAAAGAGGATATTCATTGGTAAATGTTTCATTGTTGCATCCAAAAACGGAGGTAGTACAAGGCGTGCTGGCGAAGGAGAGCCAAGCATTGTTGGAAATGTTTTTTCAAAAATTGCGCACGTAGGGGCAAGGCGCGCTTTGCCCCTACAGGTTAATTCCAAATAAATATTTTCCCCAACCAATTTTTTCTGTATTTTTGCGCCCCATTAATTGAAACTAAAAACTTTGATTTACAATGATAAAGATTACACTACCCGACGGCTCGGTGAAAGAATTTGAAAAAGGAACAACTCCTTATCAAATCGCCCTTTCCATAAGCGAAGGTTTGGCGCGTAATGTGCTCGCCGCCAAAGTAAACCACGATGTTGTTGCACTTGATTTTCCTTTGGAAACCGATGCACACTTAACGTTGCTTACATGGAACGATACGGACGGGAAAGCTGTATTTTGGCACTCTTCGGCGCACTTGCTGGCTGCGGCAGTAGAGCAATTATACCCGGGGGTGAAATTCGGAATAGGTCCCGATATTGAAAACGGATTTTACTATGATATCGATTTTATGGAGCACTCCATCTCTTCGGATGATTTTTCAACAATTGAAGCCAAAATGCTGGAAATTGCACAAGCACGTCCCAAATTCGAGCGTAAAGAGATTTCGAAAAACGACGCCAAAGCATTATTCGCCCAAAGAAACAACGAATACAAAGTAGAATTAATCGAAGACTTAGAAGACGGCAAAATCACGCTGTATCAATTAAACGATTTTATCGACTTGTGTCGAGGTCCCCATTTATTCGACACCGCAACCATCAAAGCCATAAAACTGTTGAGCACCGCCGGCGCTTACTGGCGCGGCGATGAAAAACGCAAACAACTAACACGTATCTACGGCATCGCCTTCCCAAAGAAAAAAGAATTGGACGATTATTTGTTGATGTTGGAAGAGGCTAAGAAACGTGACCACAGAAAGTTAGGCAAAGAATTGGAGTTATTCACTTTTTCGCCGGCTGTGGGACAAGGGCTTCCCATTTGGCTTCCGAAAGGCGCCGAATTGCGCGAACGCTTAGAGCATTTTTTGAAAAAAGTACAAAAAAAACATGGTTACCAACAAATTGTTTGTCCGCACATTGGAAATGTAGAACTATACAAAACATCAGGACATTACCAAAAATATGGTGTGGATTCATTCCGCCCCATTACTACGCCGCAAGACGGAGAGGAATTTTTCTTAAAACCGATGAACTGTCCGCACCACTGTGAAGTATATTCTTTGAAACCACGCTCTTACAGAGATTTGCCTTTGCGTTATGCCGAATTTGGAACAGTGTATCGCTATGAGCAAAGCGGTGAGTTGCACGGCTTGACCCGTGTGCGCGGATTCACTCAAGATGATGCACATATTTTCTGTACCCCCGACCAATTGAAAGAAGAATTTATCAAAGTAATTGATATTATTCTCTATATTTTCAAAGTATTAAAGTTTGAAAATTATACGGCGCAAATCTCACTCCGCGATCCTGAGAATCACGAAAAATATATTGGCTCTGATGAAAATTGGGATAAAGCGGAACGCGCCATTGTGGAAGCTGCCAAAGAAAAAGGCTTACAAACGGTTACGGAAATTGGAGAAGCTGCATTTTATGGTCCGAAATTGGATTTTATGGTAAAAGATGCCATTGGTAGAAAATGGCAGCTGGGTACCGTACAAGTAGATTACAACTTGCCGGAACGTTTTAATTTAGAATACATTGATGCTAACCAGCAAAAGCAACGCCCCATTATGATTCACCGCGCGCCGTTTGGCTCTATGGAGCGTTTTGTAGCAGTATTGTTAGAGCATACCGCAGGAAATTTTCCGCTTTGGCTCACCCCTGAGCAAGCCATTATTCTTCCTATTTCCGATAAGTATATGGATTATGCTAACGAGTTGAAAAATGAGTTAGAAGAGCACAACATTCGCGTACAAATTGACGAACGCAGCGAAAAAACCGGTAGGAAAATTCGCGATGCAGAGTTGAAAAAAATACCCTACATGCTCATTGTTGGCGAAAAAGAGGAGGCTGAAAAAACAATTTCCTTGCGCGAGCACAAGGTGGGCGACATCGGTGCAATGACCGTACATGATTTTGTGGTGATGGTCAATGAAAAAATAAAAGAAGAATTAGCATAAATAGAAAAAAAATAGAGACAATGAAGTTGAAGAAGAAAAAAGTTATTTTTGTGCACACCAAAATGAGGCTGCTTATGCGCATGAAATACTGTTTTATTTTTCTCTTCCTGTTTTTTTCTTATAAGCTTACTGCTCAGGAAGATCCACGTTTTACATTCTCTCCGTGGCTGCAATCATTTTACAATCCGGGTGCCATGGGCGAAAAAGACCAACATCTTAATTTTACCGGAGTTTTGCGCCAACATGCGTTCATGATGCGTGAACCAGAAGAAGCTGACCCTTCAGGGCAAGGTGAAAGCGATAGTAGTACTGATCCGACGAAACCCACTTATCGTAAGCAAAATGGAGAACAAGTTTTATTAAATATTGAGTCTTATATTAAACAAATAAGAGGCGCTGTGGGAATTTCATTTATGAATGATAAGGTTGCCGGAGTGTTTGAAAATGTAGGTTTTAGATTTGGATATGCTACAAAATTCCGGGTTCATGGCGGAAAGTTAGGTGTTGGACTGCAGTTTGGATTCCTAAATAGTAAACCGGGAAAAAATTATCCATTTAATCCTAATCAAGATCCCGATCCTCTTGTTACAGCCATTGAAAGTTCAGAATCATTCTTGGATTTTGATATGAATTTTGGGATTCATTATAAAGCACCCACTTGGTATGCAGGAATATCATGTGCACAACTATTAGGAGGCGCTCGTATTTCCGGAGGTGAAAGTGGATTTAAAACGCTTCACCCTGTACGCCAAATCTATATGACCGGAGGCTATATATGGGATTTAAAAACTCCCGTACCGTGGTCTATTGAGCCCCATGTTTTTATTCGAACTAATTTAGCTACATGGACTATGGATGTGATGGCTTTGGCAAGATACAACGGCATATTGTGGTTTGGACTCTCGTATCAATTAGATTGGGCCGTTGCTGTACTATTTGGAGCAGTTCCTTTCTATAATAGTACCAATAACTATCTGAAAGGGTTAGAATTAGGTCTGTCTTACAGCTTTCCAACCAATAAACTCGGCTATAGAACCGGCGGTAGTATGGGCGACTTTGAAATTCTTGTTCGATATGGATTTAATTTTTATAAAGACAAGGCATTAACAGGCTATGGCTCATCACGTCATTTATATAAAAATCAATACTAAATATAATAATCCAAAAAAAATTGCGTTTCCCAACAATCATAACATCTAAAATAATGAAAAGATTAGCTTTGTTTGCATGTATTCTACTGAGTTTAGCCGCTTGTAAAAACTCAGGAGACGGACAATTGATAGGAGTTACAAATAAAACAAAATTTGTTAGCTTTACCCCTTATGGAATGGCGTATATCCCGGCAGGTAGCGTTATTTTAGGATCAGGAGAAAGCGATCCTAAACTTACGTTTGCTCCTCAGCCACGTGTGGTTTCTATTACCTCGTTTTGGATGGATGAAACAGAGATTACCAATAACGAATACCGCCAATTTGTATATTGGGTGAGAGACTCTATTGCCCACGTACTATTAGGTGAAGCAGATATTGAAACAAAACACGGGCATTTTCTTAAATACAGAAGAGGCGAAAACGCCGGAGAAGTAATGGAACCTAGATTGATCAATTGGCGAGAAGAGATACCTTGGAATTCTACTGATGAAGAAGTTAGAGCTGCATTAGAGCCGCTCTTTACTAGAATAAATACGCGTTATTATCATTACCGCCCATTAGGAATAAACGTATCAAGACTTAATTACGAATATTGGACTTTTGATTTTGACGCTGCCGCGGCTAAAGAAAAAGTAGGTAGTCCCATAGGAGGTATGTTTGCCAGCAGAGTCAGCCATGTGGAGGGAAATTTGGATAGATTTGTTAATAGACATGTAATAAACGTGTATCCCGATACCTTGGTTTGGATTTATGAATTTACATATTCGGATAATGAGCACATGACGCGAAACTATTTTTCGCATCCGCAATACAATCACTACCCGGTGGTGGGCGTAAACTGGTTGCAAGCTCAAGCTTTTTGCCACTGGCGTTCGCATCAGCGTAACGTGTGGCTACTTAGCAAAGGTTATCCGGTAGAACACGATTTTCGTTTGCCCTCCGAAGCGCAATGGGAATGGGCAGCCAGAGGCGGTTTGCAAAATTCTCCTTATCCGTGGGGTGGTCCCTATCCAACAAACCAAAACGGATGTTTCTTGGCAAACTTTAAACCTCAAAGAGGTAATTATATGTTAGATGGTAGCTTATATCCTTCCGTTGTGGCTTTTTATAGTCCGAATGATTATGGTTTATATGATATGAGTGGTAACGTTGCAGAATGGTGCATGGATACCTACAGCCCGTCGGCTTCCTCTTTTACATCCGACATAAATCCTATTTATAAATATAATGCTTCACCTAACGATCCTGCTGAAAGAAAAAGAAAAATAATTAGAGGCGGTTCATGGAAAGATATTAGTGAATATATTACCGTTTACAAAAGAGATTATCAATTTCAGGATTCCTGTACTTCATATATCGGCTTCCGTTGCATTCAACCGGCAGTGGTTAATCCAAAAGAAGCCAATAAAGGCAGCGGATCTAAAATATATAGATAACAATCTAAAGATTTAAAAATTTAAACCTTAAATCTTTTAAAAATATTAAACCAATTAAATTTATAAACCTTAAATTCTTAAATCAAAAGTTATATGAGTCTTTACAAAATTGTTCGTAGCAAAGCGTACAAAAACTTCATGGCTAAGTTGTATGGCATTGGAGCTTCATTAGTAATATCGGGAGCTCTCTTCAAAATTCTCCACTGGCCACTCGCCGATCAAATGTTGATGGTAGGTATGTTAACCGAAGCGGTGATTTTCTTTTTCTCTGCATTTGAACCTCTTCATAAAGAATATGATTGGGCGTTGGTGTATCCGGAGTTGGAAACTGCAAAAGGAATCAAGCATAAAGAACATCCTAAAGGCTCAGTTACGCAGCAATTAGACAGAATGTTGGAAGAAGCTAAGATAGGACCCGAATTAATAGAAAATTTAGCTTCAGGAATGAGAAATTTGAGCGATAATGCAAAGCAGCTCTCGAAAACCACCGATGCGGCAGTAGCTACCGAAGGCTATGTGGCTAATCTTACTAAAGCAAAAGATGCCGTACAAAATCTTACCGGTGTTTATGAAAAATCAGCAAATGAACTCTCTGCAACTTCGGATATGCAAGTGAAGAGCATACAAGAGATGTTTGATACACAAAAACAACATGCACAAAAACTGCAAGAAGTGCAACTGCAAAATGTTCAAAAAGTTGAGCAAATTCAAGAACAAGGTAACCAAACCATTATTGGAAATTACGCAAAAATTCAACAAGCCCAAGAGCAAGGAAGTCAAGCTATTATTGAAAACTATAAAAAGATAGGACAAATTCAAGAGCAAGGCAATCAAGTTATTGTTGAAAACTACAAAAAGATACAAGACAGTACGATTATTCTTGCTAACTCTATGAATGATACGGCGCAAGAGGCGCAAAAGCATAAAGAGGAGATAGATAAATTATCTAAAAATGTAGCTCAAATTAATGCGATATATGCTAATATGTTGGCTGCGATGACTAATAAATAAACATTATAAAATCCGTAAGGGCGCAAAATTTTGCGCCCCTACATAAATTAAATAAAACTATGGGTGCAACTAATTGTCCGGAAACCCCCAGGCAACGAATGATTGGAATGATGTATTTGGTGCTTACAGCAATGTTAGCGCTAAATGTATCGAAAGATATTTTGAATGCTTTTACTATTGTAGATGAAACATTAGGGCGATCTAATCAAATTACGATGAGCAAAAATGCTCAGGATTATGCCGAATTGCTTAGACAAAAAGCGATACTCGGTGAAGAAAAAGTAGCAAGAGAATTTGAGAAAGCAATGCAACTCAAAGAGCTTTCGAATGAAATGATAGATTTTATTGAAAATCTTAGAATACGATACATAGAATTTGTAGAGGGCGCTCCTGCTATAAATCCGGACGGGACTCCGAAGTCGGTTGCCCAACTTAGATTTAAAGATAATAAAAGTAAATCTACTCTTTTTATGATCAATGACGGTAATGCTATTGAGTTAAGAAATCGTTTAGAAGCGTATCGTGAACAATTACTCCTTTTTGTAGATGAAAAAGATCGTGAAATCATGTCACAAACGATCGGCTTAAATGTGAATGAAACGTTTAGAAATGCGAGCGGCGCTCCCGAGTCATGGGAGGTTCATTATTTTGAAAATGTGATTTTTGCTGCCGGAGTTACTTTATTAAACAAAACAATTGGTGAAGTGCGCAACGCAGAATCAAGCATTTTAAAATATATTATTTCTTCTATTTCAAGAGACGACTTTAAGTTCTCTAATGTTACGGGAAAAGTGATCCCAAAATCTCAACTTGTTTTCCAGGGAGAGCCTTTCGAAGCGGAAATTATTGTAGCAGCCTATGATGACCAACAACCTATAGAAGTTTGGTGGCGAATGGGAACAGGAGAGATGACTTCGCCGCAAGGCAACTTGTTAACAGGAGATGCCGGAGTTGCCCGATTGAAAATCCCAACGAATCAGGTAGGTGATTTCAATTTTACAGGACTTATCAAAATGACAGGACCGGATGGACTTCCGCAAACCTTTCCTTTTAGCAACGGTTTCACCGTAATGGCGCCTTCCGCTACTGTGGCGGCAGACAAAATGAATGTATTGTATGCAGGCATTGACAATCCGGTTTCCGTGAGCGCTTCCGTACCTGCTGAAAGAGTATCTATATCATTAGCCGGTGGGGGTAACTCAACCAAAACAGGTCCCGGAAGATATAATATTTCCGTTCCGGAAAGCTTAGTGGGCAAAACCGTTACCGTAAATATCGCTGCCGATATGAGTGGTAGACAACAAACAATGGGTTCTAAAGAGTTCCGTGTCAGACGTGTTCCGGATCCTGTGGCTGTTTTAGGTGGTAATTTTAGAGGTGGGAAAATTTCAAAAGCTGAATTGCTTGCCAATCCTTTTGTTACGGCCACCATGGGCACCGACTTTGTTTACGACCTTACATGGACGGTAAACTCTTTTCATGTAACTTTTATAATTAGAGGTATTGAAGAAGCACCGATTACATCTAATAGCAGACAATTTTCAGATGCGGTTAGAAATAAAATAAACTCCAGCGCTCCGGGAACTACAATTCTTTTTTCCGACATTAGGGTCTCGAGTGTTGCCGGTAGCAGAACATTAAATCCAATTACTGTAATCTTAAGATAACATATAATATTATGAAAAAAGGAATTTTTCTCATCCTGTCGTTAGTATCATTTGCCTTTCTTTTTGCACAAACAGATGATACTCAAATCCCACCGCCACTTGCGGCGCCATGGGAAATTGTAGAAGTAAGTGCACTGCCCGGTCCTATTCCATATCCGGTAGTGAGACAAAATGACGTGATGTGGTCGGTATATATATGGAGAGAAATTGACTTGCGTGAAAAAAGAAACCATGCCCTATATTTCCCTACCGAACCACAAGGCATGTATAGAAATTTGGCGCAAGTAATTTTGGATGCCATAGATTTAGACAACCCTGATAATGAAGACGCACTTCCTATCTATACTAATGAAGATTGTAATATTAAAGTGGATCGTTCCGAAATTAAAAACGCACTTGTCAATACAAAAAGAATACCTCGATTTGATCCGGATACAGGAGAACCTATCGGCGAAATGGATATTGATGAACCGTTTACAGCTGCTCAAGTGATGTACTACAGGCTAAAAGAAGTATGGTTTTTCGATAAAAACAGAGGTGAATTAAGTGTGCGCATCCTTTCTATTGAACCTTTCTTTGAATATGAAAGAGATGCCGGCTCCGGAGCAGGAAATGATGACGATGTAGTTTCTTTAAAAACAAAAAGACGCTTAGGCTATATTAGGTATGATGAATTAAGGCCTTATTTATCCAAACAAGTGTACTTTACTCCAAGAAATACCGCTCTTCATGTTACATTTGATGATGTTTTAACGTGGAAACGTTACTTTTCCAGTTATGTCATTGCAGAAAGCAATCCGCAAAATCGCGAAATTCAAGACTACAAAAAGAATCCACGCGACCAGCGTTTAGAGTCTGAAAAAATATTAAATCAAATTCGCAATTTCGAAAGCGAACTTTGGGAATATTAATCTATTAAGAATATCTGTTAGTTAACTACAATATGATGGGATTCATCATATTGTAGTTTTTTTATTTTTGCAGCTGTTAAAATAGCAATTAGTTTATTAATTAAACAAGATAAAAATGAAAAAACTATTTACTTTATTACTATGTTTGTTTTTTGTTGTCTCTTCTGTAAATGCGCAACAAAAAGGTGGGTTTTACCCAGGAACAATTCATTATCTTGGAGAAGGCATGATTACTACTGTTTCTCCAAATGGGAACTATGCTGCGGGATTTATTTTTGGATTCGGCAGTTTATTATGGACGAAAGAAGGAGGAGTAATAACTCTTTCGGGCGAAGGCTCTCAAGCCAATTGTGTTTCCGACAACGGAGTTGTTGCAGGAAGATTTTATGATTGCTCGTTGCCGTATCGTTTCTGGGATCCTTGGGAAGAGATGGAGATGCCGTTACTTTCAGGAGGTTATTACAAAGACGGCGAATGGCATAGTTTAGGTATAGATCCTGATGTACCGGAAGAAGATGTTCATGAAGATTCAGGAAGCAACGCGGAAGGTATTTCTGCCGACGGAACTATCATTGGTGGAAGCATGGATCAGGGTAATTGGGCATTAAAACCGGTAGTATGGACTAATGGCGAACCGGCTACATGGGAATTTGAAGAAAATGCTTCGCAAGGAGCCAAAATAAGAGCGCTATCTGCCGATGGAACTGTGGCTTGTGGTTGGGCATCCGATAATGATTATATATGGGCGCCTGTGATTTGGATTAACGGAGTAATGAGACACATTACTCATGATGGTGCATGGAATGCGGGAGATGCTTTTAAGGTAAGTCCCAACGGAAAATATGTATCGTTGGACTATATGGGCGAAGCAGCTATTTATGATGTTGAATTAGACGAGTTAACGATTATAGAAACCGGTACTGTATTTGGCGCTTCTGCTACGGCAGTATCAGACGATGGTATTGTGGTGGGATATTTTGCATTAGGCTTTATGGAGAGACAAGCGTTTATTTATACCAAACATGTAGGAGTGATGAAATTAGGCGAATATTTGGCGCTTATTGGAATTCCGGATACCGAAGGGCTTGAGCTTGAAACGCCTATGGGGATTTCTGCAGATGGTCTTCGTATAGGAGGTTTTGGCTGGGAGGTAGGCGCTTGGGTTATTGAAATAGACGAACATATTGTGGGTATCAAAACTCTTCCTAACGAAGCTCATTTTAACGTATTTCCAAACCCGGCAAGCGATAACATTTATATTCAAGGAGAAAAGTTCGTTAAAGCTGCTTTATATGATATGAGAGGGCAACTTGTGCTTCATAGCACTAATCCGAACATCAATATCAGTACCTTACCGGCAGGTAATTATATTTTGAAAATTGAGTCGGAGGATGGTTGTGTGGTTACGCAGAAGATTGTGAAACGATAAGTTTTTTTCGGCAATTGTTAATGTAGGGATAAGGCGTGCCTTGTCCCTACTTTTTTAATACTTCTTCATAAAATACAAAAACCTCAAACGGTACGCCACAGCAGCTACCATTAACCCCACACACAGCCCTATCCATACTCCAACACTGCCGAGCCCCCAAATAAATCCGAATATATATCCAACAGGCAGAGAAATAACCAAATAGGATATAATTGCGATGTACATTGCAAAAGTAACATCCGTCAAACCGCGTAAAGTACCCAATCCTACCATTTGCCAACCATCGAAAAGTTGGAAAATACCGACAATAACAAGTAATTGTGCCGCTACATAAATAACCTCGGGATCAGAGGAAAACCATGACGGGATTTGGTATCTTAAAACGATAAAAAATACCGCTGTTATGATCATAAAAACAGTAACAAGGTGTAACGCTGCCAATGCAGTCATACGTGTGGCTTTAAACTGATTAGCTCCAAATTGGTGCGATACGAGAATGGTGTTTGCGGAACCCACGCCTAAGCCTATCATAAAGGTAGCCGAAGACAATTGTATTGCAATTTGGTGCGCTGCCAAATTCACTTCATTAATCCAACCAATCATAATAGCGCTGAAACTAATTACCGATACTTCTACAACCAATTGTCCGGAAATGGGAAACCCTGTGGTAATCAATCTCTTTAGCGCCGAAATGTGAAAGTTTTTCCATGAGAAATGTTGGGTGAATCTCTTTAACGCCGGATGTTTGAAGACTAAAAACACAAATGCTAAAGCCATCACTGTTCTAACGATAAAGGTGGCGATGCCGGCGCCTTCTATACCCAAAGCCGGAAATCCGAATTTTCCAAAAATTAATGCATAATTGAGAATAATATTAAGAATGTTCCCTAATATGGTTACCCACATGGCAATTTTTGTATTTCCCACACCCTCTGCAAATTGCCGGCATGTGAAAAATAGTAAAATAGGCATGGTAGAAAATAGCATCCAATCGAAGTAGGGCATTGCCATTTCTACTACATTTTCAGGTTGGTTTAAATGATAGAGTAGGGGTTTTAACAAAAATACGACTCCGAATAAAATGACACTGAGTGAGATATTTATTAAAAGCGCGTTTTGAAAAAACACGCCGATTTTCCACCATTGTTTTTTTCCGTAAGCTTTGCCCACATGTGGGGTTTGCCCTAATGAAAATCCTAATCCGAAAATAAATACCAACATAAATATAGAGCTGGCAAATGCCACTGCTGCTAATTCTATAGTACCCAGCATGCCTACCATAAAAGTATCCACTATGGAGACTGTTACTTGTCCCAATTGTGCTAAAATGATGGGAAGCGCCAGCGCCAGATTACGTTTATAATAGGGAAGAAGTTTTTTTAATGGCATGAATTAGGATTATAACAGTTTTTCAGTATTTGATAATCGGCGGCGAAAATAGATTTTTAATGAGTTTTGATTTTTTAAAATCACATTTTTTTCATTATTTCGCATTTGTATTGACGATAATTTAACCCTTAAATCTTAATAGTATGGCAAAAGTAAATGTGTATCTAACTTTTAACGGAAATTGCGAAGCAGCGTTCAATTTCTACAAATCAATTTTTGGCGGAGAATTCTGCTACATCGGCAAGTGGAGCGATATGCCGCCACAAGAAGGCATGCCGCCACTATCTGAAGAAAATAGGCAACGCGTGATGCACGTGGGGCTTCCTATAAGCGAAGAAACCATTTTATTGGGCTGTGATAATATGAAAGAACATGAAAGTTATACTACATTTGGTAATAATTTTTCTATTTTGCTTTCTGCAAATAGCAAAGAGGAAGCCGATAAATTCTTCGCTTTGCTTTCGGAAGGCGGAAATGTGGTGATGCCCATGCAAGAACAATTTTGGGGCGATTATTTCGGTATGTGCGCTGATAAATTTGGTATCAATTGGATGGTTGACTTTGATAAGAGGGCTACTCAATAGGTTTTGTTACCACAAAGGCACAAAGAATTCACAAAGGTCACAAAGCGCTCTTTTGTTAGTTTTTAATCGCAGCGATTTCCGTAATTGCAGCGATTGCTGCATCAATATCTGATTCTGTATTGAAAGCGCCGATGCTAAAGCGCACAGTTCCGTGTAGAGGCAATGTGCCAATCTGTTCGTGCACTTTCGGGGCGCATTGCAAACCGGTACGGCATGCAATTTCATAATCCACATCTAACATCATACCTATGTCGGCAGCCTCAAAACCGTTGATATTGAAACACAACACCGGATTTTTTCTTTCGGGGAAATTAGCACAATAAGTGGTTACACCTTTTACGGCTTGAATCCCCTGACGTAGCTTTTCCCACAATTCCATTTCACGTTTGTGGATGTTTTCTATTCCTTGTTCCAATACCCAGGAAACACCGGCGTATAATCCGGCAACTCCCACTAAATTAAGCGTTCCGTATTCCAAACGATAGGGATATTCCTCCAAATGTTTCGGGTAGGCAGAGCGCACACCGGTGCCGGCATAGCGCGTGTGCTTAATGTGCACGCCTTCACGTACGTAGGAACCTCCAATTCCGGTAGGTCCCATTAAGCATTTATGTCCTGTGAAAATATATACATCAATATTATCGGCTTGCATATCTACCTTGATGGCGCCTGCGCCTTGACTCCCGTCCACTACAAGAATCAATCCGTGTTCTTTGCAAATTTTTCCTATTTCGTGAAGCGGCTGGAAGGTTCCCAACACATTGGAACAGTGCGTACAAACCACAAACTTCGTATTCGGGCGGATGGCATTGCGAAAATCTTCGGGATTTACATAACCGTCTTTATCAAAAGGCAAGTAAGTAACATCTTGCAATTTACCTTCTTCTTTTAAACAATAGAGAGGACGCAATACCGAGTTGTGTTCCAACATGGTGGTAATGACGTGTGCACCGGGTTCAGCCAAACCTTGAATGATTAAATTCAAAGAATCACTGGCATTGTAGCTGAATGTAAGCCTATTATAATCGGGACCTCCGTTGAAAAGATCCGTCATCAATTTGCGTGTTTTTTGTACAACCTCTTCTGTTTCAAGCGCAGCATCGAATCCGGATCTTCCGGGATTTACGCCGTGCTTTTTATAAAACCCTGCCATGAATTCGTACATGGAATCGGGTTTCGGAAAAGTGGTTGCTGAATTGTCTAAATAAATCATATCGTGGAGCGTATGGGAGTCGAACCCATGACCTTTAGACTGCCAGTCTAACACTCTAGCCAACTGAGCTAACGCCCCATTCTATTTTTAAGCGGCAAAAATAGAAAAATTATTCAACGGATACCACTTCCATATCAAAAATAAGCGGAGAATATGGAGGTATTACATAATCTACACCTCTTGGATCTCTCGGATCTTTTATTCCGCGCGCGCCATAAGCTAAGTTGGAAGGTATGAGCACGGTAACTTTGTCGCCGCCTCTCAATAACAATAATGCTTCTTCCCAGCCTTGAATAAAACGATCTACGCCTACAGTAAGTTCAATGGGCATGCCATACTCTAATGAGCTATCGAAAACATTGCCATCTAAGAATTTACCGGTATAATGTATGGCAACTCTTGAGCCGTCTTTTATTTGTTTGCCCGTGCCGGTAACGTTTCTCATTACGTAAAGTCCGTTAGCGGTAGGTTTTACCTTAATATTGTGTTTTTCAATATATTCGTTAATCAGATCATCTTCTAAAAATCTAAATTCTTCCATCATAGCCTCTTCTTGCTGTAGTTGCTCCAAATAGCGTCTTTCAAACTCTTCTTGAGATACAATGCTATGCAACCTAACATCTAAATACAAGTCATTGCCTCCAAACGGAAAAGGTTGTCCTGCAGAATAGTGAAAGAAAGTGTCAGCGTTTAAAATAAAGGTAGCGCTATCACCTAAGTGCATTTTTTGAAGTGCAGCGTAAATATCTCCGCGATACACCGATTCTCTAATCATATCATCCCAAAACACGTTCTCCACTAAAACGGAATCTTTTGTACGGAAACTGTAAGTAAACTCTACAATATCTCCAATTTGAGGCTGTATTTCATTCTTGTTTTTTGTATAAAATTTATAATAAAAACCTTCTTTTTTGTCTTTTTTAAATCCGGGATACTTGGAACAGGCGGTTCCTAACGCTACTAATACCACAAGGGCAATCATTAATTTTGTTACGTTTTTCATTTTAATTATTTTTTTAAAGTTATTTTCATTATTATTGTTTGGTACGGTTTTATCTTATTTCCATCGCCGCTTGCGCTGTAGGCTAAATGAGAGGGGATAATCAATCTGGCTTCGGTACCTCTATTCATCAGCTGCACAGCTTCGTGCAAACCTGCAATCTCCTCCGACTTTTCTACCACAAACTGCCTTACCCCTTCATTATTCGAGTTATAAATTTCATCCCCATCCAGCAAAAAGGTACGATATTCTAACGTTACAGTTTCTCCTATCTCAATGTTTTTTCCGGTTCCCTTCTTTGTTATTTCATATCGCAGCCCCGTGTTGGTTTGCTCCATCTTCCATTTATAGCGTTTTAAAAAAAGCTCAATATTCTCACTTTCAAGCTCTAATATTTTTTTGTTCCCTAATATAAATGGATTAGTTTCCTCTTTTTTTATAGTCGAATTATAAATAACGTCGGTAGAAGGGGGATTATTGCATGAGAGGAGAAAATATGCGGTGAGCGGTATGAGGTATGTGGTAAGCGGTGAGCGGTATGAGGTATGCGGTGAGTGGTGAGCGGTGAATGGCATGGAAAGGATGCGAAGTGTTTTAAAGAAAAAATTAAGAAAAACTTTCAAAATCTATTATTTAGCAAATCATTATCATAAATTCTTACCACCCCATACCCCATACCCCATACCTCTTACCGCATACCGCACACCTCTTACCGCACACCTCCACTTAATTCCGGATGTTTATGAATAACCTCCTCAAAGTATTTTATCGTATTTTCCAAAGTATCATAATGATAGGAGGCAGCGGCGTTTCTGTGCCCGCCGCCTTGAAAGTAGGTTTGTGCAAATTGATTCACATCAAACGTCCCCTTTGAGCGAAACGATACTCGAATACGTTTTTCTCTTTCGGTAAAAAATGCTGTGAAATAAATGCCTTTTAAAGAGATGCCGTAATTTACAAACCCTTCGGTATCACCGTCTTTAAAACTGCATTTTTTCATTTCTTCTTGTGTAAGATACATGTAGGAAGTTCCCAGATGCGGAAAAACTTTTAGTTTATTTAAACTTAATCCTAACAAACGGATGCGGCTTTCTGCATAATTATCGTAGATTTCGCGATGAATATCTTCTCCGTTTACGCCGACTTCCATTAGTTTTGCTAACAACAGATAAGTTTCAGGATCGTTACACACGTAACTTAAAGAGCCGGTATCGGTAATAATTCCCGTATAGATACACGATCCAATCTCTTTGTTTAAAAACGGTTTATCGGAAATTTCAGTTAAAAATCGGTAAACATTTTCGCAAGTTGAAGTAACTTTTGTATCGGAATAAACAAGAGCGCATTCCGCCGCAGGATTAGGATGATGATCGATCAACACTTTATATGCAGAGGTTTGTAACAGATGATTTTGCAAATCAACGCCGCTACGATGTTCAGCATTCATATCTACCAAAAAAAGAATATCTGCTTCCGCGAGTATTTTTTTGGCTTCTTTGAATTGTTTTTGTGCATTAACAATGGTTTCCGCTCCGGGCATCCACGTGTAAAACTCAGGCATATTGTTGGGAATCACACACTTTATTTCAAATCCTTGTGTGGCAAAATAAGATTGCAATGCCAAAGAGGAACCGATAGCATCTCCATCAGGATTGTAATGTGTACAAACCGCTATTTTTTTACTTTCTGTTAATCTTTGTTGAAATTCTGAAATTTGAGAGAGAGTTAGCACGCGCTTTTAATTTTTGGCAAAGAAATAAAAAAAAGTGATGTAGCGCTGAGATTTTATGTGCTTATTGACAATTCACATTTTCCTACAAAAGATACAAAAAATGAGAAAAATGCAAAAAAGATGTATCTTCGCGACCTTTATTTTTAAAATGCAAGCTGTATTTTTATTGTATTAATATTTTTGAAACCAGATATTTAAATCAAAAAACCACTATGAACATCTCTGCACAATCTGTAAAAAATCCCATTACCACAGTGTTGGTGTATGTGGCAATTGCCATCATTGGTGTCTATTCGTTGTCGAGGCTGGCGATTGACTTTTTGCCCGATTTGGGCAGTAACACCATTATGGTACTTACGAGCTATAATGGTGCAAGTCCTTATGACATTGAAAATAACGTAACCAGACCACTTGAAAATGTATTAGCTACTGTGAGCGATGTGAAACACATTACTTCCAGCTCGCGCGAAAATTATTCTATTATAACACTGGAGTTTAGATATGGAATTGACATTGAACAAGCCGTAAATGACGTGCGCGATAAGTTGGATATGGTAACGGCGATGCTGCCCGACAACGTAAACCGACCTATCATTTACAAATTTAGTGCAGCCGACATTCCTATTATGATGGTTTCAGTGGAAAGTAGAGAGAGTACCAATGCGTTGTATAAAATCTTAGATGACAGAGTGGCTTCGCCGATTAGCCGAATAAACGGCGTGGGAACAGTTTCCATCTCCGGTGCACCGCAACGCGAAATAAACATTTATGCAGATCCTTTTAAATTAGAATCTTACGGCTTAACCATTGAGCAAATTACGCAAATCATTCGCATGGAAAATATGAATATGCCGTTAGGGACTATAGACATTGGCTCGAAAACATATTCCATGCGCGTACAGGGTGAATTTATGGATGCCCAATTGCTGAACGACATTGTGGTAGGCAGTTTTAACAATAAAAATGTGTTCTTACGTGATGTGGCAGTAGTTGCCGATACCATTCAAGAAAGATTGCAAGAGGTTTATACCAACGGCATGCAAGGAGCCTTGTTGGTTATTCAAAAGCAAGCAGGCGGCAACTCGGTAGAAATCTGCAATAGAATAAATCTTTTATTGCCCGAATTGCAACCTAATCTCCCACCGGATGTTAAACTTGCCCCGATTTGGGATACTTCAGAAAGTATTGTAAATACGATAAATAGCTTAAATCAAGTTATTGTTATAATTTTGGTATTGGTGGTTTTGGTCATTATGTTGTTTTTGGGAAGATGGCGCGCTACTTTCATTATTGCCATTACCATTCCTGTTTCGCTCATCGCCGCTTTTATTTACTTGTTAATTACAGGTAATACCATCAATATCATCTCTTTATCCTCTTTAAGTATTGCCATTGGAATGGTGATAGATGATGCAATTGTAATCATAGAAAACATTAGTAAACACATTGATAAGGGAAGTAAACCGCGTGCGGCGGCAGTATTTGCTACCCGCGAGGTTTCATTGTCTGTAATCGCCTCAACATTAGTGATTTTAGTCGTGTTTATACCGCTTACCATGCTACAAGGTATGGCAGGAATTTTATTTAAGCAAATGGGTTGGATTATCAGTATCACAGCTGTTATTTCTACGGTTGTTGCTTTAACATTAACCCCTATGATGGCGGCTTATATGTTAAAACGAGAGGATAAACACGGAAAATGGTATAAGAAACTCTACGGGCCCATTGAAAGAGCATTGGATAAATTAGATTTAGGCTATGGCAAACTATTAAATTGGGCGGTAAACCATAAAATTGTGGTGATTGTTATGTCTATATTAATCTTCTTTTCTTCGATAATGTTGATAAGAATTATTCCTACGGAGTTTCTCCCGGTACAAGATAACGCATTTATTGGCATTAATATTAAATTTCCGATAGGCACCAGAATGGAAACAAGCCGAGCATTTGCTTTGGAATTTGAAAAGGAGCTGCGTGAGGAATATCCTGAAATTGTACGGATTAATTTTAATGTAGGCCAGCCCTCCGAAACAAATACTTGGGGAAGGCTTCAAGATAACGGCTCTCACATTATTTCCATGACCGTTAGATTGTTAAAAAAAACAGAGCGGCGACGCGGCATTGAAGAAATTGCCGATCAAATTCGTGCAAAATTGAACCAATATCCTGAAATTAACACTTATGCATTAACTGCCGGAGGCGGTATGGCAGGGCAAAATAACGTTACTGTTGAAGTTTACGGACATGATTTTAACACTACCGACCGATTTGCTGCCGAATTAGCCAATAGAATGCGCGATATTCCGGGATGTACCGAAGTAAATATTAGCCGTGCGGAGTACGCACCCGAAATTCAAGTAGATTTTGATAGAAAAAAATTGGCAGAAAACGGACTCAATTTGGCAACGGTTTCTTCTTTTATTCAAAACCGTTTCAGTGGTTCTATTGCTTCTTACTATCGCGAGGATGGCGATGAGTACTTCATTAGAGTACGCCTTGCGCCGGAATTTCGCCAAAGGATTGATGCTATTGAAAACATAATAGTATATAACGCTCAGGGGAATGGGATTAGGGTACAAGAATTGGGTACTGTAGTAGAAAGATTGACGCCGCCAACCATTGAGCGAAAAGATCGCGAACGTGTGGTAAAAGTAGTGGGAATCGTAGGCGCCGGAGCCGCATTGAGTCAAATTGCCGGTGCCACTATGGATGTATTGGCAGAAATAGATACACCGCCCGGTATTACTACTATATTGGCAGGAACTTTCCAAGACCAGCAAGAATCGTTCAACGATATATTTATGCTGTTGGCTTTAATCATAATATTAGTTTATATCGTAATGGCTTCGCAATTTGAGTCGTTTACTTATCCGTTTGTAATCATGTTCTCTATTCCATTTGCATTTACAGGTGTTTTTATTGGCTTAGCTGTTACAAACACCGCCCTCGGATTGATGGCGTTATTGGGCATTGTGATGTTAGTGGGTATCGTAGTGAAAAACGGTATCGTGCTCATCGACTATACGATACTGTGCCGCGAGCGCGGTATGGGCATTAAGGAAGCCGTAGTAGCCGCGGGGCACTCGCGTTTGCGTCCCATTTTAATGACCGCCATCACTACCGTATTGGGAATGTTGCCGTTAGCGCTCGGTAGAGGTGAAGGCGCCGAAATGTGGAACTCGCTCGGTATGACTGTAGCTTGGGGGTTGTCGTTCTCTACTTTAATTACGTTGGTGCTTATTCCGGTGTTATATGCGAGTTTTGCGCAGTTTGGGGCGTGGCGGAAACGGAGGAAAAAAGCGGCAAATTAATCCCCTTCAAATTTTGAAGGGGTGGAACGGCGAAGCCGGACGGGGTAGTTTATATCTACTGCACTACAATCTTCCCCGAACGTACAGAATGATCCTGCAACACCACACGATAAATATACAACCCTTTTGATAAATTGGCATTTATCTGCGTAGTCTGCACTTTCGGAGCATCTGCAAACACTTTTCTACCCAACATATCATACAATTCAATGCTTTCTATTATTTTTTCGCAGGTTACGGTAAATTGACCGTTGGAAGGATTAGGATAAATTAAAAGCTTATCATTATATATTGTATTTTCTTTAATACCAATTATATTGGAGCAATTATGCTCAAAGTTTTGATTGTTATAAAACTGTTGAATCGTTTGAGCGTATTGTTTTAATAATGTTACTGAGTTAATATGATTACCTTCAAAACTTCTTGCAAAAGGCAGTGCGATATCTATACACAAACTTTTACCGGCGGGCAATGTAAAGGGACCGGCGCTCATTACACCCTTTCTGTCGTCGGGAGTATTTGGAGTTGAACTGGGACCATTTGGGGTAAGTTCCGTCCAACCGGTTTGCGTAACCGGATCGCCGCTGTACATAAACTTTGTTTGTGTTGAGCCGCCATATCCATTTCCCCATAAAGTCAAGGAATGCCCACCGCTCCACCATTTTGCTTGCAACATATTGTAATATCCCATCGCAGTGTAAGGAGCCCCTACAGGGCTTGGCATATCAAACATAAAAGCACTCATTTTTTGATTGAGAAACATAGCGCCTTGAGCGGGTGGGTTTGCTCCATAAGCCCAAGCTTCCCCGTTTCCATCTATCTCTTTTCCATTATATCCATACATTAAATTCAGCAACGTGTCGCAACCTATATAATCATCACCATAATAACCAATATCAAAATCGCTCCAAAAACCAAAATAAAAATCTTTGTAATCATTTGTTGATTTATTTTGCAGCACGTATGACAGGAAAATGGTATTTTGCAATGCTTCATCGGAGCTATTGTAAGCGTAAGCCATTCCCAAAATTTCCAATCCAAACTCCCTGGAACTACCTGATTCCGTATGTGCTCCCATGGCATCATTGGTTATAAAATATACGGCTTCATCGCCGCGGATTTCAGGATAATCACCCGACCAAGGTGTGTACCAACCGTTTCCGTCCACATCTTTATAAGGTGCTAAATTCCAGCCTTCTCCATGTTGTGTTCTACCGTGTGCGGGCCAATTGGCAATTTCCCGGGGCATTACATAGCCTGCATCGGCGTAATGTGCTTTATGATATTCTATTTCCGCTTTCGTTACTTTCCACGTATGATAATATTTTTGTATATAAGCATCGGAAAACTCTTTTTGTTCATCTATCATAGTGTAGTCATTAGTAATAGGTCCTAGAAAAAAATCTCTGCCATACATGCCATATTTATGCGCGGCTACATATAAATGATCTTGTTGATCCAATCCGCCCAACCAAAGATTGGAAGTAAAAATGGTAGATTTTCCGCTACCCTTAGGTGCTTCAAGTTGAAAATGATTACTGCCTTGAGAAAACCCTAAACCCATAAAAGGAGCAATAGGATCTATGTGAGCTTTAATATTATTGGCTTCTAAATAATCGAACTCCATAGTGTGGTCTTTTGCCACGAGTTTAATGTTATCAATAACAAAATCAATGCCATCAATAGAGTTCAGAACTGTAATTGATATTGTATTGCCCATGCTGCTTATTGGAAGACCTTCATTTTTGTTATTATTGTAACGATATTTTGATGTAAATTCTATCTCATATTCCTTCCAATCCTGATCAATTTCTATATGTTCTCTAATTTCCATAAAGTAATGGTATCCGGAAATGCCATTAGGGTTATTAATTAAAATCCGTGCACGTGTTATGTTAGATTTCAAACACTTAGCAGTAAAAGACAACACATATTTTTTACCCCAATACATAGGGAAAGTTTCAGTGGTGGTTATAGTTACTCCTTCCGGATGCTCAATTTTGCAAGCATGCGAACCTGAATAAGCCGGAGTATATTGAGATATAGTAACTCCTGGGGGAAATGGAGTCTGAACAGTACCAAATCTCCATCCATCCGGTTTCCCATCCGTCCAGTTTTCAAAATCGCAGTTATATACGGTGTAAGACTGCGCAGAACAAGGTAGAAGGGAGAAAAGGAGAAAAAGAGAAAGGAAATGCTGAGTTTGTTTAATGCGTAGATTTTTTTCATTTTCATAGGTAACAAGGGTTGGTTAATATTAAACACAAAGATATTAATTTATTACATTTCTATCAATTTTATTTCCTTGAATTTCAAATTTTCCAACGCCTTCTCTGTATGAAACGATAATTGATCAAAAAGTTCACTCACTTTGAGGCGCCTAATGGTCTCCTCCAATGTTAAAACCCCTGATTCATAAAGCGTAAACGTCCGGTAAAGTGTATCGTTGGCAACGGGTCCATATACAAAATCGTAATTGTGCATTGCTTCTCCACGCCTGTTATCAATAACAAATCTCAGCCATTCACGACTTGGATTTTCAAATCTCAAAATAGAAAATAGATTGTCTGAAAATATGCGTTCATCTATTTTATATACATTTAAATAAGCATCTATACTTTTAATGCGGTTTCTTTTGATTTTTGCCCAACGGTGCGCTTGTTCTTCGCTCGTAGTAGTGTAAAAACCATAGCCGAAATCCAAAAAATTATCACTTGTAATAATTTTTGGATTCTCTACTATTTCCGTGCTTCCGTGATAAAGTATCATTTTATCTTATGATTATTTATAAAATCATCAATATCAGCAACTATATAATCCCTACCTTGTGTATGCAATACTTCATAACCATCAATAAGATATTGAAATACACCTGTTTGGCGAAATAACGAGAGCGCTTGCATAGCTGTAATGTGCCTGAAATTTCTATAATGTTCAAGGCAAAAAATGATGAATTTGTATATTTTGCTATCGCTTTCCATTTGTTTTATTGAGGTAATCTTAATTTTCCTGTATTTTTTTCTTCATCAAGTAAATGCAACAACATTTGCGGACTATAATGCCATATTTTTGTTTTTTCGTCTTCCAATAATGCATAAAGTTGCGAAGAGTAAAGATATTCCAGCGCATTTTGCAACGGCATTTTGCGCTTTTCTATCAGTTGTTCAACAATTCCTTCAACTTTTAGAGGTAATATGGCTTCAAATTCAGACATATTTTATTATTAATTCAACCGCAAAAATAAAATATATTTTGAAAAACTTTGAACAATTTTTTTCTTTAAAAAAAAGAGAGCACTTTCGTACCCTCTTCATATAACTTTCGCGCCTTCGCGCTTTCACACTTTCGTGCCTACAACACCTCCGGCGCCAACGAAACAATCTTCATATACTGTTTTTCGCGTAGTTCACGAGCTACCGGTCCGAAGATACGCGTGCCGCGCAACTCTTCCGAAGCGGTTAATAAAACTACGGCATTGTCATCAAATTTGATGTAGGAACCGTCTTGACGGCGAATGTGTTTTTTAGTACGCACTACCACAGCTTTGGTTACGGTACCTTTTTTCACGTTTCCTGACGGGATCGCACTTTTGATAGTAACAATCACTTTGTCACCCACGCCTGCATAGCGCTTTCTTGTTCCACCTAACACGCGGATTACCAAAACTTCTTTGGCGCCGCTGTTATCGGCTACTGCTAATCTTGATTCTTGTTGTACCATAATTATTTCGCTTTTTCAATGATTTCTACTAAACGCCAGCATTTGCTTTTGCTTAATGGGCGTGTTTCCATTACCTTTACTTTGTCCCCAATGTTGCACTCATTTTTCTCATCGTGCGCCATTAATTTGGTGGTTCTTTTTAAGAATTTTCCATATTTAGGGTGCTTTAGTTTACGCTCCACGCTTACCACGATAGATTTTTCCATCTTATTGCTGGTTACCAGCCCTTCACGTACTTTTCTGTTGTTTCTTTTTTCTTCCATGATGTTTAAAATTATGCGGTTAATTCGCGTTTACGTAATTCTGTTTTAAGACGAGCAATGGTTTTGCGTTGCTCTTTAATTTTATTTGGATTTTCAATGGGAGTAATGGCGTGGTTTAACGTCAATTTACTCAATTGCAATTGTTCTTCTGTTAATCTTTCTTTCAATTCAGGAGTTGAAAGTTCTGCTACTACTTGTTGTTTCATACTAATTGCACATTAAATTTCAGGTGAATAATCTCTACGAACTATAAATTTTGTGGTAACGGGTAATTTTTGAGCGCCAAGGCGAAGGGCTTCTTTTGCCACTTCGTAAGGTACGCCTTCAGCTTCGAATAAAATTCTACCCGGGCTAATGCGTGCCACAAAATATTCGGGAGCTCCCTTACCTTTACCCATACGCACCTCAGCGGGTTTTTTCGTTACGGGTTTATCAGGGAAAATACGAATCCACAATTGTCCTTCACGTTTCATATAACGTGTAATTGCCTGACGGGCAGCCTCAATTTGGCGACCGGTGATCCAATGTTCTTCTAAGGTTTTAATAGCAAATGAACCAAAGCTAATTTCCGCACCGCGTTTAGTAACTTTTTTCATCCGACCTTTCTGCGGTCTTCTGTATCTGGTTTTTTTTGGCTGTAACATTGTTGTTTATTTTTTTTCGTTTATATTTTATATTGTTGGGGTGTTGCGTACAACGCCCGTACGATTAATTGCGTTCGCGACGTTCACGGCGTTCACCACCTCTTTCGCCTCTTTCACTTCTTTCTCCACGTCCTCCGGTGCGTTTTACGGCTCCGCCTTTTTGTTCTTTGGGTTCAATCGCAGCGGTGAAAAGATCACGTTTTCCGTAAACGATTCCTCTACAGATCCAAATTTTTACGCCAATTCTTCCGTAAGTAGTGTGTGCTTCGGCTGTAGCGTAATCAATATCTGCGCGTAAAGTATGTAACGGCGTTCTTCCTTCTTTAAAGTGTTCGCTTCGCGCCATTTCAGCGCCGCCAACACGACCGGAAATAGAGATCTTGATACCTTCGGCTCCGGCGCGCATAGTAGATGCGATTGCCGTTTTCACAGCTTTACGGTAAGAAACCCTGCCTTCGATTTGCTTGGCTACGTTTTGCGCTACCAAATTCGCGTCTAAATCGGGGCGTTTTACTTCAGCGATATTGATTTGAATATCTTTATTGGTAATTTTTTTCAACTCTTCTTTTAGCTTATCCACTTCCAAACCGCCTTTTCCGATAATTAAACCGGGGCGTGCAGTGTTAATGGTAACCGTAACGAGTTTTAAGGTTCTTTCGATGTAAATTTTCGCGATTCCGGCTTTGAAAAGACGCGCATTCAGATAGCGTCTAATCTTGTCGTCTTCAACGATTTTTCCGGCGAAATTTTTACCGCCGTACCAATTAGAATCCCAACCTCTGATAATTCCTAATCGTAAACCTACCGGATTAACTTTTTGACCCATACTTATTCAATATTATTTTCTAAATTACTTTTTGCTTTATCTTCTAAAATAATGGTTACGTGATTAGAGCGTTTTCTGATACGATTGGCGCGTCCTTGCGGCGCTGTGCGCAATCTCTTCAAAATACGACCTCCGTCAACCCATATATATTTAATGTATAATTGAGCGTCTTCAATACGTTGACCTTCATTTTTTACCTGCCAGTTAGCGATAGCAGATTTTAACAGTTTTAACAGTTTCTCAGCAGATTCTCTACGACTGTATTTCAGTACATTCATAGCATAATCTACATCTTTTCCGCGAATAACATCTGCCATAATTCTGGTCTTTCTGGGCGATGTTGGGTTATCCATTAGGCGAGCCATGTATATGTTTTTTTTGGCTTCTTTTCGCGCTTCTGCCGCTAATCTTTTTCTTGCTCCCATTTTTTAATATGATTTATTTTTGTTATAAACAGTTTGATTTTCAAACCCATTCGCTCTTCATTTCAAAATCCTAAATTGTCCACAAATGGGGCGGCAAAAATAGATTTTTTTTTACACAAAAATCGTTATACATAAAAAAAAATAAAACAAGGACAAATTCTTAACTTTGAAAGTATATTTTTGAAGCCTGCAAGTTTTTTTATCTCGGTAATCCTGCTCATCTTATTCAAATCCCGGTTCAAGAATATTTTTGATAATAATAATCGCAAGCGCTTGAAATTCCGCAACCTACACATTTTGGTGTGCGTGCCAGACATACATAACGTCCATGCAAAATCAACCAATGGTGTGCGCGCGCCAGCAAATGCTCCGGAAAATGTTGTACTAACTGCTTTTCCACTTCTAATGGTGTGGTTGCATTTTTCACAATGCCCAACCTGTTAGCCACGCGAAATACGTGAGTATCTACTGCCATGGCAGGCTTATCAAAAATAACCGACAAAATGACATTGGCACTTTTTCTTCCCACTCCGGGCAACGAGGTTAGTGCCTCTAAATTATCGGGAACGATGCCATTGAAATCGGCAACTAATTTTTGCGCCAATCCCATCAAGTGCTTCGTTTTATTATTGGGGTATGAAACTGATTTTATGAGTTCGTAAACTTCTTCGTATGAAGCGTTTGTTAATTCAAACGGGGTGGGGAAGCGGCTAAACAATGCAGGCGTGATCATATTTACGCGTTTGTCGGTGCATTGCGCAGATAATACAACTGCCAGTATCAACTCGTATGCGTTTGAAAAATGCAACTCCGATGCCGCATTAGGATTGTTTTTTTGAAAATACTCTATGAGGAATTTATATTTTTGGGCTAAGGTCATTTCGGGTATAATTTTTAAGGTTTCCTGCTTTAACAAAAATTTTTAATCTTGATAATATCCAAACCGTTTCATCAATATCTCTTGATTGCGCCAATCTTTGAGGACTTTCACCGAAATATCTAAAAAAACATGTTTTTCTAAAAAGTCTTCAATTGATTTTCGAGATTCGATACCCAATTGTTTAATGGCAGCGCCTTTGTTTCCAATGATAATTCCTTTTTGGCTGTCGCGTTCGCAGTAGAGCATAGCGCCAATGCGCACTATATCTTCATCTTCTTTAAAGCTCTCAATCACAACTTCTACACTATACGGAATCTCTTTTTTGTATAACAACAATATTTTTTCACGAATAATTTCCGCGATAAAAAATCGCATGGGCCGGTCAGTCAGTTCATCTTTTGGAAAAAAAGGAGGCGATTCCGGCAGCAAGGTGATAATTTTTTCTAACAATAAGTTCACGTGAACTCCCGTAAGCGCTGATATTTCGATGGTTTCGGCTTGAGGTAGCAAATTTTGCCAATGCTCTTTTGTTGTTGTAATTGCTTCTTCTGTGGCTTTATCCGTTTTATTAATCACTAACAAAATGGGAATGGAAATACTTTGTAACCTTTCAATAATTTCTTGATTATAATTACTTTCCCCACATTCTACCATATACAAGATTACATCGGCATCTTTTAGCGATTCATTCACAAAGCGCATCATAAGCTCTTGCATTTTGTACGCCGGCGTTAAAATTCCGGGTAAATCGGAATACACAATTTGATAATCGTTGCCGTTAACGATACCTTTAATGCGGTGCCGGGTAGTTTGGGCTTTCGCGGTAATAATAGACAAACGCTCACCTACTAAGCGGTTCATTAGCGTGCTTTTTCCCACGTTTGGATTTCCGATAATATTAACAAATCCGGCTTTGTGTACAGTATTTTCCATCATAATATAGCTATAAGGTTACAGACTAACAGCGTCTAAAATCGCCATAAAGTCTTTAGTAATAATCTCTTGAGCATATTTGCTCTCTATTAATTTTCGGGCATTTTTACCTATTTCTTCGCATTTTTCTATGTGATTTACGCAAAAATCTATGGTTTGTACCATTGCTTCGGTGGTATTGGCAATGAAAATGTTTTCTTTATCGGTAATTTCTATGCCTTCTGCGCCAATGGTAGTGGTAATGATCGGTTTTCCCAGCGCTAATCCTTCCATAATTTTAATTCGCATTCCGCTTCCGGACAGCAATGGTACGATCATGATATCGTGTTCGTTTATAAATTGTTGTGCGCTTTCTACAAAATCGAAAATTTGAACGTTATTAAGGGTTATGTTGCCGAATATGGCTTTGTTGTCTTTGCCGGCAAGCGCTAAAGTAAGTTTAGGGTGCTTTTCTGCTACTTGTTTCCAAACATTTTCTAAAAACCATGTCATTCCTTCAATATTAGGTTGCCAATTCATGCTGCCAATGTGAAACAATGAGATTTTATTAGCATCAATTTTTCGATTTTCATGTTGATATACAGATAAATCAATGCCAAATGGAATCACTTTTCCGGGCAGTGCAGGATATTTTTCTTTGAAAAAAAGATAATCAACCTCCGTAATGGGCATATAGCCGTCTATTTTTTTGAATAGTGCTAATTCAAAACGTTTTAAAGAATTGGAAAGATACCGGTAAGCCATTTTTTTTACCGGATTTTTTTCTTGTTTGGATAACCTTTTCCAAATCAAATATTCAATGTTATGCACACGTAAAAGGATACGCGCATCGGAGTGTTTTCTTATGGTTTCGATGTAACCTCCTACAAAAACAGATTCTAAAATAATCACATCAAACTTTTCTTGCGCAAATAATGTTTCTAATTTTTGAACCATCTCTTTTGAAAAGAAGCGGTCGGCTTGTAGGGAGGTCCTTTTTAGAAATGAGGTAATTGCTTTAGGAATAGTTACTTTCGTGTCGATGGAAACTGACTCGAATTGGGTTTTGTTGCAATATTCGATAAATTCTTCAGAAAGCACTACAGGATGTTTGGCTGTGGCTAAAGATACTACTTTCACTTCCACTCCTGCATTTAATAAACAGGTGGTAATTTGGCGCATTGCCAAGCAACCCCCATCAATGGCAGGAACAGGCGGTTTATGCGTGAGTTGCAGTATTTTCATTTTTTTTCTTTTTTGAAAATCTTTTTCTTAGATTAAGCTGTTGCAGTTTTCTGCGTATCTCTTCCGAAGATAATAATGCGGAATCTACAGAGGCTTGATAGGTGAGGAACGCACCAATGGGAATGAGTACAAAGGTAGAGAGCCACATGCCGAACCAAACGGGCACTGCGCCTCCTTTTGCTATTTTTTCTCCAAAAACGGAAAGCATAAAATAGGAAGAAAAAAATGCTACCGTAATTACCAAAGGTACTCCAATACCTCCTTTACGAATGATAGACCCTAATGGGGCTCCGATAAAAAAGAACAACATACAAGCCACGGCTAAAACATATTTTTTGTACCACTCTGTTTTGTATGCAGCTATATTGGAATAAAGGTGCATGTTATATTCTTTATTTTTGTTTAAAGCAGTATTAAAATCATTTTTCGTCATCAAAGTTCTATCAATTATTTCTGCTTTTTTATGCGGCTCCAACTCCCGCTGCGTAATATCCGTATTTGGTGGAATAGAGTCACGAGGGAGAATGTCATTTTTTAAATAATAACAAAACGACAAGAAAGATGCCATAAGTTCGTCATTATTTTGCTCTACAGATATCATCACAGTATCTATCTTTCCCTTAAGTTCCAAATTTGAGAACGTTTGATTAGTAGCAGCATAGAAATCATTTTCCGATTTTTCAAATTTAAAAGAAGATATATCAATCCTTTTATACTGCTCTGAAAATGTGGAACGAGTTAACGGATTCTTTCCGGCAGATGTATTATCGGAACTTTCATCCCAATAAAAACCGTCGTACAAATAAAAAAGCATATACGTTTGGTCATCAGTCATTTCCATTTTGCCTCTTTTGGCATAAGTAAACGTAGTATTTCCTTGATATTTTGTGTGGTCGAATAATAGTACATCATAAATATCCACATTATTGCGATCTTTTTGCCCTACACGAATAATAAAGTTATCGAAACCATGATAAAAAACGCCTTCTTCAATGCTTAATGTAGGTTTTTGATCCATAATGTTTCTGAGCAACACTCTCATTTTGTAGAATGCTTTTGGCGCTATGTTATCCGAAAACCAAAAGGAGCTGTAAGCAATAAGGAAAACAAAGAGCGATAGTGCAAAAAGAAGTTTTTTTATGGAAATTCCCGCTGCTTTCATGGCAATAATTTCGTATCGTTCTCCCAGTGTTCCAAAGGTCATGAGTGAAGATAACAACACAGCTAAAGGGACAGCCATAGAGACAAAAGTGGCAGAAGTATAAAAAAGAAACTCTAAGATTATAGTAAGTTCTAATCCTTTTCCTACCATATCATCAATATACTTCCATAAAAATTGCATTAACAAAATGAATAATGCAAAGAAAAAAGTGAGGGCGAAAGGTCCTAAAAATTTTTTAAAGAGGTATCTATAAATTATTTTCATGACCTTATAAACGAAATTAATAATCGCCAATTGTTTCGGTGAGCTGATTTAATGCTACTTTCATTTGTTCATCGTTTGGGGGCGAGCCGTGCCATTTGTGGGTTCCCATCATAAAGTCCACGCCCATACCCATTTCGGTGTGCATAATTACGACTATCGGTTTTGTTTTTTGAGTAAGCTCTTTTGCTTTGTGCATTTGTTTCAGCACATTTTCCATATTATTTCCTTGCATTTCTACCACCTCCCAATCAAATGCTTCAAATTTGGCGTGCAAATTTCCCAAGTTGCATACTTCTTCAATAGAGCCGTCAATCTGTTTATGGTTATAGTCTATCACAAGAATGAGGTTATCCACTTTATTTGCTGCTGCAAAAAGGATGGCTTCCCAATTTTGTCCTTCTTGAAGTTCGCCGTCGCCGCACAATACATACACAAGATTTGGGTCTTGGTTTGCTTTTTTAGCTAATGCTGCGCCAATTGCCACGGAGATACCTTGCCCCAACGATCCGGAAGCTACTCTAATTCCCGGCAGATGATAATTGGGTGAAGGATGTCCTTGTAAACGTGTTCCCAAAAACCGGAATGTTGCCAATTCTTTTACGGGAAAATAGCCACGACGTGCCATAACACTGTACAAGACGGGAGAGATATGTCCATTGGATAGAAAAAACATATCCTCACCGGCTCCGTTTTCGGAGATATTTTCAGGTGTTGTGTTTAAAATATTGAAAAACAGAGCGGTCATAAAATCTGCGCAGCCGAGCGAGCCGCCGGGGTGCCCTGATTTTATGGCATGCACCATACGGATAATGTCACGGCGCACTTGGGTTGCGATTTGTTCTAATTCGGGAATTGATGTTTGGATCATAATTAATCGTATTTTTTTAGATTCCTCGCTACGCTCGGAATGACAACCTTATCAATAGAAATGAATGAATGTCATTCCGAACGAAGTGAGGAATCACTTGAATTTTAAACATTTATTCTAATCATTTCCGCAATATCTTTAAACTCTTCTTCTGTAAATTTCAGTATCTCTTTTCCGTGGTTCATGTCACCTTCTACGCGGATGGGAATCAAATGAATATGAGTATGCGGTACTTCCAAGCCAATTACTTTAACTCCTATTCTTTCGCATGGAATTGCTTTTTTTAGAGCTTTTGCTACTTTCTTTGAAAACAATATTAATCCGCAGAGTTGTTCATCAGATAAATCAAAAATATAGTCATTTTGTATTTTAGGGATTACTAAAGTATGTCCTTTTGATGTGGGGCGAATGTCTAAAAATGCAAAAAACTCATCATTTTCCGCAATTTTATAACAAGGGATTTCGTCTTTAATAATTTTTGTGAAAATAGTTTCCATATTATCTTGCTATATTAACAATTTCAAACTTTAGTGTTCCTGCCGGCGCCTGAATGGTAGCAATTTCGTTTTTTGCTTTGCCGATTAAGCCTTTGGCTATAGGTGAGGTAACAGAAATCTTCCCTGCTTTAAAATCGGCTTCTGATTCCGGCACGATGGTATAAGTCATTTCCGTGTTGTTTGCTAAATTCTTGATAGTTACAATAGAGTATATCAAAACTTTAGAAGTATCAATTTTCGATTCATCCAAAATACGTGCGTTGGCAATTAAGTCTTTTAGTTTTCCGATTTTAAGCTCCAACAACCCTTGCGCCTCTTTTGCAGCGTCGTATTCTGCATTTTCGGATAAATCGCCTTTATCTCTTGCTTCCGCAATGGCCGCTGAGATTTTCTTACGTTCGATAGTTTCTAAAGTATGAAGCTCTTTTTTCAGAGCCACTAAACTCTCTTCCGAGTAGTATTTAATGTTATTCATGTTTTAATTATTTATATTTTGTACAGATAAAAAAGAAATTAAAGAGGCTTGTAATAAGCCTCTTTAATTGTGGTCATAAAATAGAAAGGGTATTCTTATCTTATAAGCAGATTTTCAATCCTATATAGTGATTTCCCTTCCAGAAGTTCGTAAAACGATACGCATAGTCAATTAAGAGTTGTTGGTTGTTTCCTTTTCCTTTTTTAGTCAAAGGCACTCCCACAGTAACGCCGGCGCTTGGTCCTAAGTAAAAGCTATCTGCGTTGGCAAAGATTCTGTCTTTTCCGTCAATATTTCTTTTTGTAATACTTTGGAACATGTAACCTGCGCGTAATTGTAAGAATTGCATGAACCCGTATTCAATACCTAAGGTGAAGTTATCACGAGAGTAAGCATTCGCAATAAATGTACCGGCTAATGTAATACGATGCACGGCATCATTACGAGTTAATCCTTCTGCTTTTCTATCTTCTTTATCCATTCTTTGATACATATCGGTGAAGACAAGAAAGTCGTAAGATAAACCAATAGCGAGTAGTGCGGGAAGTTCATATTGCGCTTGGCGTTGTTCAACCGTAGCTATATGCCTGGTACCCTCTTGCTGTGCTTTAATTGCGATACCGTCTCCTCTATAGCTCATGGGTAGTCCCAAGTTTTGAAGCGTTACTCCGATTTTAAAATTATCGTAAGGTCCCGAAAGATATTGTACCCCTACATCAATAGCGATGCCGTTTGCACGAAGGTCTGAAACACTTTCATTCACAATTTTAATTGAAGCGCCACCATGAATAAACCTGTTAAAAGATTTTGCATAATGAACTCCAATATAGTTCAATTTAGGAGAAAATATTGCTGCACCGTGCTCAGGCTCATCTACGGTAGTTACTTGAATATCACCGAATCCCATAGCAAATACAGAAATGGCTATTGTACCCAAATCTATTCGGCGTCCGGTTTCTTTATTTCTAGTTGATAATCCTTGCGCAACACCGAAAGCATTGATATTAATTCCACCTCCGGAACCGGAAAGATACTGCGTATGCGTAAAAGAGACCTCGGTTCTTTTGGTAAATGCAAGACCTGCAATATTGCTGAATACAGATTCTAAGCCACGTGTTTCTGCCACACCGCACGAGCTCCAACCAGAAGAACGTGCCCATGGATCAATAAGAAGATGCTGTGCTCCGGATTGACCTGAACGGTCTCTGTTTCCTGCCATCGCAGTAAACGCGGCGGCAAAAAACCCGAGCATGATGCAAATTAGTAATGTTTTATATATTCTTTTCATATTCTAAATTTTTTAAAGTTACTAATTAATAATGGATTAGAACGTATTCAAGTCGGTTGGACGCATCGTACAGAAGAATTTCAACATTCTTTCACCGATACCCGGACAGTTCACATGAATAATATACACACCACCTGCAATCGGGATATTGGCATAGTTTTTCAAGTCCCAATTTACGTAAGAAGTTTCGTTATCTCCTTTGGTTAAGGTACGCACCAAAATTCCGCTTACTGTGAAAATGTTAATAGTTACAGGAGCGTCATTTTTCAAATCCGTGGGTAAGTTTATAATCTTAACCTGGGTTTCCAGTGCATTTCTTTCATACAGAGATCCACCGTAATATGGATTGGGCACAATATTGATGTTATCAAGTATAGTTTGGTATACACGAGTATCATTAAATGTGGGCGCCAATTCTCTGGTAGACATTTTGTAAACCGGGAAGCCTCCGTAATTGAGATCGCTCGGAACCTCATTAGCCTTATAGCCTCTTTCTCTATCTTCTTGCGTCTCATACCATCTTGAAACATATCTCATATAGGGACGTGCAACACGTATTTTATAAGTTACATCGGAGCTCATCCATAGCTTTTGGAGTTCAGGATCTGCAGGGAGCATCGGAATGTGCGTGTACATTACATTATTGAATAGTTGCATTTTGTAATTTGCACGATAAGAAGGTCTGAGAGGATCAGGTAACGGATTAGGTGAACTCAAAACTTGTTTGAACTTTTGAACCAACCATCTGCTTTCATCATAAGGTCCGCAGTCAAATTCAGGATATACATGACCATTCTCAAGCGTATCGATAAAGCCTCCATATCTGTGGTTGATTCCGGGAATAGTATAGATCACATCGGCAAGATTATGATTACGTCTCGGATGTCTCAACATGTGATTGAATGTTGGAGGATATGTCATAGCAGGATTAATGTAATACATAGGAGAAGTGTTTCCGGCGCTATTGCAAACATATACATAATGCATGCCTCCCCAAACTCTTTTAATTCCTATTGAATCGGATAAAACTCCGGAGCCGAGGTCAATTGTAGAATAGAGGAAGTCGTAGTATACTTTTGGAATTACTTGTCCGGGAGTAAACGGATAAGGTAGAGAATATCCATCTGCTGTTTGTATTTCAATCACAGTATCTTTTGTTGCGATAGCATACGTAGCCGTAGGATTGAACCACATATCATTTCCGTTTATAAGATTGCCAAATTTCTCGTTTAAAGTAGAATCGGAGTTTTCGGAGAACATGATATTTAAACGTTCGCCTGTTTCAATATTGATGGCATATCCGGGGAACCAGCTCATACCTTGATTACCCTCTGGACCGAATCCATCTCTGGCATGATATTCTTTATTACCATTTTTGTCTCTGGATATACCTCTTCTTGGTTCATTTTTCAATGCACGTCCTTCCGATTTCATCGAGTCGGGACACGATTCCAATACGATAGCTCTTGTCCATAAACTTTTATCCGGAGTAATAACAATGTTAACCGAATAGAGGTTGGTCATAGTTTGGTTGTATCCGGGTTGCCTCACATCCATTTGTATTGGGTTACGGCCATCTCGATTGAAGTTGTAATACCAGAAAAGTGGCTCTCTGGCCTCAGGTCCGTTAGCAGTTTGTACTATTCGCGGTTCAGGAACAACATATTTTGCTTGTGGTCCATTATCAAAAGGAGTGGTTAGCACGTATGGCGCCCACGTTCCACCGCAAAGCGTTCCATATTTACCGGAAGGATCTTTGAAAGCGCGATCAGTTCCTCTTTGTACCAAGCCTCCACTTTGGTCTTCTCTCCAATCCACAATCTCAACGGTATTGTGGAATGCGTCTTCCAATCTCCACAGACTATAATCTCTACACACATCTCTAGCTGCAGAAAGTCCGTTCCATGCACCCAAATTATAAGATCCTGCACGAATCCAGTTCGAAGGGAGATTTACATTATCATCTACCAAACCGGTAATCCATGGTCTGCCGTTATTCGAGAAAACAATATCGTCTGTTACATCAATTTTTTCGGGATGACAATATATATACTTCGCCCTGTAAATAGCGTTAGGTAGAGGCATTTGGAATAAATTATTCCTACTGGTGTATTTACCTAAAATGGATTTGTTACCACCTGTTGCCAAATCATAGTCCCAATGTTTAAGAACCTCCGGTTGCATATTTATAAAATCTACATTTCTAATGCTTACTGAGATACCTAAAGGTAGGATAACATGTTCGCCGGCTAATGCAAGTTTTGTTGTAGAATCGCTACCAAATGTACGAATTACAACTTGTTGATCACGCGGAAGACTAGCATCTACTACGAGTTCGGCATCTTTTAATTCGTTATCGGATACAGTGGCGTCAATTGTAAGTACCCAATAAGCCTTATCAGATACATCGGCTCCATCAAGACGCATTAAAGAATCCGGTTCTTTAATAACAATAGTATAATCAAATGGTCTTACACGAAGTGGGTCAATCACTTTTACATGAAGCGGGCCAGCATTCTTTTCATAATGAAGCTCTCTTGCTCTATAGGTGCCGTTATCTCCACCGCGTACGATGTAGTCAATGGTTTCCTGTGTAAGCTCTGTTGCAATACCGCCATTTCCTTGTCCATCCACGCGCGTAATGTTCGGAATTGAGCCATAGTCGCTATTGAGGGTAAGACCTCCACCGTGTAGGTGCGGTGGGTGTGGTACGGCTGCGATAGGTGTAACGGATCTTCCTTCTGCTGTTTTTCTACCTCTTAAATAAGGAAGTTTTTGTCCTTCCAGTCCATTAGCAGCGAGCGGATCGAGACTAAAGGGCCAATATTCGTTATAAGCGTATGCAACGGCAATGAAATAGTATGTTTTATAATTTACTAATCGGTTATCTCCTGAGGCAAAAGCGTCTTGAGTAATTTCAAACGAATTTTGAATGCCGGCGTCGGCGCCGTTCACTTTTTCTCTTGGAACCGAAACTTGCATATCCTCATCATATTCCCAATTGATCAATCTTCCTACTCCGTTTTTAATGTCGCATTGGCGTACTAATCGAGCCAAACTCGGATTTTCCAAATCGTTAGCTCCTACTTCAGGTCCAATAACCTGATATATTTGATATCCTTCGAAACGATAATATCTATCGTAGTATACGGTATCGAATGATTGTTTAAACACTAACGTATCTCCACTGCTTAGATGTGGCATTGGAGTTTTTATCTCGTCAATTCTTTTTTCAGGAATAAGCGGATCAATTTCTTTATAACCTTCGAGATCATTATTACTTGAAGGACTGTTGGTTAATAATAGAATAAGTTTTTGATCATATTCTCTAATTGTTAAATTAGGTGCATCGGGTCCATCAAGTACTTTAAAGCAGTTTTCGAAAAGCGCTTGACATTTGTCGTTGGCTACCATTAACAGAGTAACTGAAGCGGCTACTCCGCCTGATGTGGCGCGAGCCCACGGAATACCTACAGTGATATAGTTACAAGCACCTTGTCTTAAGGTAAATGGTCCTGCAGATTGCATAAAACGACGGTCTGCCGGTGGATTGGGGTTAGAGCCAACACCTTTTGGAACTTCTTCCGACCAGTTTCCTTTTCTACCGCCATTTCCATAACTTTCTCCCGGAAGGATCCCTTTGGTACCCCAGTTACAAAAGTCTGTACCTCTGGGGAACATAAAGTCGCATTGAACGTTGTTAGGAAACTCATAGCCATCTCCTCCATAAGTCATTCGTTGGTTATTTTTCCATATCCCTCTTAAAAGATTGTAGTAGTGAATAGCATTATCGGGGTCTCCCTGGTCTCCCGGAGAGTTGTTGTGATATACAAAACGGCGCATTCCAAAACGCTCGTTGTCAATAATACCATCCCCAAAGTTTACGCCATTAATTGCAAATTGGTTGTTATAACGCAATGTATCCACTTTTCCGGCAGCAGCCGAATCGGGATGCCATGCCGGTACTATATGGTAGCTATTTGGATCTGTCGGATCTAAGTTAACAACATAATCTACGAATCTTTTACAGTATTCTCTTTGCGCTTCGGGTGCATTGGGGTGGGCATCAGCCATATCTTTATAAAATTTCGGATTATCCGTACCGTCAGCGTCAATGTATGGACCTTGGAAGAAGTTTACTCCAACTGCCGGTGGGTTTGCACCGTACGCCCAAGATTGTCCGGTACCGTCAATCTCAAAACCATTATAGCAATATCCCATACCTCTCACTACATCACAGCCCACATAATCATCATCCGCATACCCCAAGTCGGGATCTACCCATTGTGAGAAAAAAGTTTCATAAATGGTATTTGAACCGCGGTTAATGATTTCGTAAGAGTAGAATGTCATTTTGTTAAGTTCGTCGTTGGTCGCAAAGGCGAATGCTTGCACTCTTATTTCGAGTCCGAAGGATCTATCGCTTCTTGATTCGGTATGTGGACCTCCTCTATCATTAAGAAACCAGAAAATAGTTTCATCTCCTTTAAGTACGTGGTCTGCATATATCATCATATTATCCCAACCGAACTCTTTATTTTGGCGTGTCCAAATACGTTCTTTAGGCATTGGCAAAGCGGCAGGATTTTCTATTGTTCCGAATAATCTATCGGGTTTTCCTTCATCATTAAGCCAAGGAATAATTTTTGCTCTTTCGATATTGGCTAAAGTCCATGGACAAAGTTCATTGTCGAAGTCATAATAAGGATAGTCACCATCTTCAGGAGAATATCTGGTAGGGTCGTTGCTGCCAAATGTTTGATATGGCGCCAAGTACATTGACTCACCTGGACCTCCATTACCGGGCCATTCCAAAATGGATCTGGGGATAACATATCCGGGATCGTTGTTTTTAAAGGCTTCAATGTGTCTTTGAACTTCTATACGAGAGATTTGGTAAAATCTATCATACTTGCTACACGTAGGTTGATTAATAGAACCATCTTTCATTTGCAGAGGTCCTGTCCAGTAGTCGTTTCCTACTTGTCCAAATCTCATAGCAGCTACATAAAGCTGTCCTGCTATATCTACTCCTCCAATCCAAAGTGCTGCGGAGAACATCGAAGTTTTACCGGATCCTCTAGGAACTTCATACTCTGCAACTTCCCTAAACCACATAGTTCCATTGGTTTTCAAATAAGCACGCACAAGGTTTAAAGAGAGTTCTGTGTTTTTTCCGGGTGGCAAACAGTCGGCGGACGACTTAGGTGAATTTTTTGTTTTCACAATAGGCCCCTTATATTTTTCAGCCTGCACCTGTAAAGTTGCAACCATGAAAATAAGAGCTAAAACAATTAAAAATTTACATTTTCTATTCATATATCATAATATTTTACAAGGTGAAACATTAAAAATAAAATTGGATGCCTAGATAAACTCTAAAAGGCTGAGAAAAATTATAAGGATTGGCAATCGCCATTTCATAGTAATTCATAGCAGAGGTAACAGGCATATTAAAAGCGGTTCCTTGCTCTATTTGAGAACGGAATAACGCAGAAGACAAATATCCGTCATCGGTTGCACTACCGGTGTAATCATAAACACTGATCACATTCTTTATATTAAGAAGATTTTGGAAATCTAAATACACAGTAAGCATTCCTGGTTTATTTTTGCGTTTTCCACTATCGTTTTTATCTTTTTTACTTGCTAAGTTAAATACGAAAGATTTATCAAGACGCAAATTACACGTGAAAGTCCAAGGCATATTAGCGCCATTGATTGTTCCTTTTAGTTGAGAGTTTGTTCGTTCTCCCCAGCCTAATACGGAATATAAAATACCCGAACGAGAATACGGCATTCCGGAGGCAGCAGAAACCATCAATGTAGCTCCGGCATTTTCCAACCATCTGATCTCTCTTTTGGTATCTGTACCTTTCTTTTGTCTTACAGTTACCGGTCCGTTATAGTTGGTGCCTTGGTCGAAACGCAGGTCAATCATTCCCGAAATATTATGACGTTGGTCAAAGTCTAAATTCGTGAGTGTTCTCAAGTTAGGTTGACCTGAGGCGATGATGGCAAGGTTTGAGGTTGCACTTGAGCCGGTTCCTTTAGCAAACGATAATGTATAGTTTGCGCGGAAGGTTATATTTTTCGCACCTCTCATATTTATTCCCAATACAAATCCCTGTACGGTACCAAAGTCTTGGTTATAAAAAGAATAATATGTAGCCGGATAAGCGCCCGTAAAACGGTAAGATTGAATTTGGTTTCTTTTTTCAGAATAATAAGCAGCGAAGCTAAGTGCAGCGTTTTCTCCTACTTTTTGACGGAATCCGATTTCATAGTCTATACTTTGTTGTGCACGAAGATTTGGGTTTGAAATGTACCAATTGTAATTTTGGTACCTGGGATTCTGAATAAATAAATACGCAATAGGATTAATTTGCAAGTTTGTAGGACGATAAGTAATAATGTTATAGTGCGCATAAAACAGCGAATTAGTAGACACGGGGAAAGAGAATGAGATACGCGGCATTATACTCCATTGTGGTTTATAGTTTGTAAATGCATCGCTTGAAGCTTTTGACGGATCACCGGGCATAAGTCCTTGTACCAAAATGGGACCTCCGGTTCCTAAAACGCTGGCAGGATTTGTAACCTCTTGTCCTAAGCTATTATACCATGTATTTCCTTCCCTATATGCTACAATTGTTTGAGGCGCCTCATGAATAGTGTTATCAGCAGAAGATACATAAGGGATCCAATCAGCTCCAACGTTATCAGGAAAACTAAAGTTTTGCCAAGCATTAGGAGCAGTTTGCCCCGCTTTGCCGCCGGATCTTATATCTCCTACACTCCAAGCATCTCTAAGCAAGAATGGGTCTTTTAACACAGGTTGATTTGCATTAAAATAATCTAAACGTAATCCTACGTTAAAAAGAAGGTTTGAAATAGAGAATTTATCTTGCAAGTAAATCGACATATAAATCGGTTCGAATGCACCAATGGCATATTTATCTCTCTCATTTAAATCTCCACCGCTAAAGAAGTTATCCAAGCTCATTTTTTTGTTGGATATCTTACCGGTATAGTCATACCCGGAATAAGAAACTAAATTATTCCCGCTATTAAGCAACTCATAGTTAGAAAATAAATCTAAAGAAAAATCCTTCGGATCGTAGCTGTCTATATCAAGATACACTTTATCATTGGTAATACCTTGCTGTCTTCTAAGATTTTGGTCAAAGTAAGTAAGATTAGGAGTAACATTATACGTAAGCGTATCCATGATATAAGTGCCCGAAGGGTCAAATACCGGACTTGCACCGCCCTGTGCCCAATAAGGATTTCCTAAATCAAGTGGGAAATAGGAAACGTCATTAGTTAATCTTCTCATATGTCCCCACAATGTTGACGGATCCCCCACCGAGTAACCTCTAACTGTAAACTTTTCAAATTCAAATCCGAATTTTACCTCATGATTTTGAATATTTAGAGATAAGCTTGCTTTCGCGCCAATCACTTCTGTTCTTGATTTTCCATATCCTGAATTGAGTACGCCGGGAGGCGTATATAAATTGTAACCAACGCTACGAGCTAAGGTGTTATTATTAGAACCACCGTTTAGAAGCGCATGATATTGCATGTACGTCTCATTAGTTAAGGTTCCTCCTAAAAAGTTAATAAGATCCCATCTGTCGTAACCTGTCATATTATTTATATCCACATCTGTTTTTTCTTTTATGAAATCAATAAAATTTTGTGTATAAGGGATTAGGTCAGGATTATAATAATTACCTTTATCATTGAAATATCCGTCTTTATCAAATTTTACCAACTCTGCGGCTTGGTAGTTTACCAATCTTGGAGCCAACATAATGGTATCTCTACCGAGGCGTGGGTTATATACCTGCATTTCTTCGTATTGGTAATAATCGTTTCTTTCGGTAGTAAACTTACCAATATAACCGTATCCAAAAAGGTTATCTTTATGATTTCTGTCTTGATTTTTAAGAGTAGATAATGTATAATTAATATTGATGTCATACATTATATTTTTAAGAATGGCATTTGCGGCGGTATCTGTTTTTACGCGATGATTTATCCTTGCACTCAAACGCATGGTATTTCTTTCACCCATCCCGTTGTTCTTTGAATTAAATACGGAATTAGCGTTCCAAGGTCTATAAGCGGAGAACCAGTTGAGCCAATTCTCGTATTGATAAGAACCGTTAAGCGAGATGCGGAGGTTGTTTTTAGGTCTTCCGCGTGCATCTTTCCCGCCTCCCATAATATCAATTTTTCCTTGAACGAGGAAGCCCCATTCTTCGGCATCTTGACGTACTCTTACTTTTTTAAATGCGTCGGGTCCCAACTCGTTTGCTCTGTAGAAGCTGGCATAGTTATTTCCCAAGAATCTATAGTCTACCGGCTTGTCAATAATATTTTGAATAGTTTCCGGCTTGGCAACCCAAGTGCCTCCACGTGCAGGGTTAGCATCAATATCATAATTTCCTTCGGCAGAAATTAAGAATCCCATGCGTGCGGGATCTTGTGGAGTTTTACCTCTAACAATAGGTCCGGATAAAGAAGCTGCTGCCAGCATTTGCCCGTATCCTTCCAATGAACCGCGAATTTCTGCGCCTCCGTGAAAGTCTTTAGCTACTCCACGCGTAGTAATTACGGTAAAGCTGGTACCATCACCAAACTCAGCGGGGATACCTCCTTGAATAAGTTCAAGTCCCTCAACTGTTTGCATGGCAATGCCGCTACCACCACGCACACGCACCCCGTCAATAATGGTTTGCTGTCCGTCGCTACGGTTTCCGCGCACTGCTGCTACGTTCCCGTCCACACTGGCAACCCCTTCCAAATTTGAAAGGGCGGCAGTAATAGAACGTCCGGGAGTTTTACGCACTTCGTCTCCTGTTAGTTTTTGAGAAGAGGTAGTGTTGTCTTGAGAGAAAACGGGAGGCACATACTGTACTTCCACTTCTTCCAACTCGGTAGAGGAGCAGTTAATCGTAAAATTAATAAATTTCACCTCTGAACTCGACACATAAACACCTCTTTCGGTGTGGGTGCTTAAACATGTCATGGTTCCACCGGCGGTAATATCATACGTGCCGGCTGAAACGCCAAAGATTTGGTAAGCGCCAAGATCGTCGGTATAAGCTCCGTTTACCACTCTTCCATCCTGTTTTAAAAGAATTTGAAGGAACGGGATCCCATAGCCGTTAAGATCTTTTACTTCCCCTTTAATGGTACTTTGAGCGTAGAGCACGCTCCCAACCATCATACACAAAGAAAGTGTAAAGAGTAACTTTTTAATCATAGCCATTAAATTATATTAAACATAAATTTTTATAGATTGCTTTTTTTTAAGGGCATAAAAATAAAATTATTTCCTATCTATTATAAGGAAATCAAAAAAAAACACGAAAAAAGTCAGTAATTAGCTAATTTTTAGTGTTTTTAAAAATTTCACTAAATAAAAATGCTTTTTGAATTTCTGTACCTTCAAAATCTTCTAATAATCCAATGTTGTTTTCAAAATCAGTAGTTTGCGAAGCGTTTTTAGGATTTTCTGCTTGAAAGTTGATTGTTTCAAAATTTTGTGCTTTTTGCTTTTTTTTGCTCTTTTTTGTAGGAATATTGGAATATTGCGGCAAATTTGCAGCATCATACGGGTCAAAAGTTACAACCGGATTCGGAGTTTTGTACGGGTCTTCCACTTCCGGAAAATCGTGATAAACTTCCTCCGCTCTTTCACGAGAAGATTCTTTTTGTTTTTTCGCTTTTTTGTACATGCTAAAAGCAGAAAGAGCAACGGCGATGGCTATAAATAATATTTGTTCGATGTCCATAGGTGTGATTTAGGTATGAGGTATGAGGTATGAGGTTTGCGGTCATCTAATTACCGCATACCTCTTACCTCTCTATAAATTCTTGAAATAATTTTTTTCGTATATAGCGGAAAATCGGCTTTCATCATCCAATCGTAATAGGGCGGTTCTATTGTGAAAACTTTTTTAACGGGAACGCCTTTATATTTTCCAAAATTAAAGACTTCTTCATCGTTTTCGTTAAAAATAATGTGTCCGGCAAAATCAACCGTACGACTTTCACGTGTAAAATCACTGAGTGTTTTTACGCTATTTTCCAATGTAGTAACTTTTCCAGTTTTGGCGTCTTCGTGCGTTTGTCCTTCATATTTTATTAATTGTCCTTTCAGAATCTCAAAAGTGGCGCGGGTATCTGCAAGGGCTTGGTGCGCATTGGTCAATTCTTTTTGACAATAAAAACGATATGCTGCGCTTAAGTTTCGCGGCTCCATTTTATGGAAGATGTTTTGCACATCAATACATTTTTTATCTCTTAGATCAATTTCTTTATCTACTCTTAAAAATTCTTCTACCAACAAAGGGAGGTCAAATTTGTTGGAATTATATCCTGCTAAGTCGCAATTTTCGAGAAACCGGAGTACTTCGTCTGCAATTTCTGCAAAAATAGGTTCGTTTTTTAAATCGGCATTACTAATTCCATGCACCGCTTCCGCTTCTTTCGAAATAGGAATTTCAGGGTTTATGCGCCACACTTTTTCCTCTTCGCTTCCATCAGGATTAATTTTCAGCAAAGCTAATTCTATAATTTTATCTTTTCCGATATTTAAACCGGTAGTTTCTACGTCGAAAAAAACGATGGGGCGGGAGAGGGATAATTTCATTAGTGATTAGTGGTTATAACTCAAAATTCAAAATTCAAAATTTTGAGTTTTGAATTTTGAATTCTGAATTTTTAATTCTTGATTAATTTTAATGTTTCAAAACTATTGTTTTCCTTATATATTCTTACAAAATAAATACCTGCCTGCAAATGAGAAATATTTATTTCCAATGAGCTTTCTCCATTCTGCTTTCCGCCTTCTGCTTTCTGCCTTCTACCCATAATATCATAAATCTCCACATTTGTAACTCGTAACTCGTAACTCGTAACTATTATCCGGTCGCTTGCCGGATTGGGTCTTATTGTTGCAGTTGATGCTGCACAACATACAAGCGCAGTTATTTCTTTGCCAAAGACGGGTCTTAGCATAGGCGTACCTTTAAACACAGACGTTTCCCAAATTCCGCGTGTATTGAATCTGAAAAATTCTCTGGAATCGGTATTTTGGTCAAACCCGATGTTCAATTGCACATTGTCCTGTTGTTCAAATCCTACCCAAAAAGTTCCCGATACCGGCACTTTTTCATCAAATTTATATTCTACAAAATCAAGAAACTGCACTGTATCAAATTTGGGTTTTCTTCCTTCTAAGGTATAAAGGTCTTTGCCAGGTTGCCCATTATTATCACTCCAAACAACAATAGTAAACTGTGCTTCTTTATTTTCATCATTTTTTGTGCGGTTAAACCACATGCGCACCGCGCTTAATGAATCGGGAACCCGCAGTGAAAACTTCATGGCAAAATAAGCTCTACGAAATTGATTGTTGAGGCAATATCCATACTCTGCGGTGCCATCGTCATACGCATAATAGTCGAGAAACTTTTGCTCAAACACAAACGTGTCGTTGACAGCGGAAAAATCTAAACCGGCAGCATTTTGAAAAATGTGCGTTACTTTAAAAGTAGTGGTATCTGTTAGAGTTAAATTAAGCGAAATTGCCGGCGAAGCCTGATACGGATCTGTTTGAATACCGTGGGTAACGTATGGAAAAATGTCAATAGCTCCTGTTTCGTATCTATCTATTACATTTTCATTTTGGGTAATTATGTACTCATATCTTGAGGTACGTACGCCTCCTCTGTCGTTGAGATTGGTCAGTTGGTTCGTAAAATTAGATTTTATATCCGCAGGCTGAAACTGATTCCACGGCATCGCCTGGTAATTTTTTAAAAAAGAAGTGGTGGGCGCTACGAATGCTAAGTCGTTCGTAAATTTATCTTCATGATTTCTCCCAACGTCTAAGCGAATATAATCAATATGCCATTGATCCACATTGCCTTCCCAACCACTAATGCCCAATTGGGGCTCAAGGCTTGCATAGTTTCTAAATCTAAACTGAAAATTATTACGCAAATAATTTGTATCGGTAATAGGAATCATGACTTGTTTAAAATACTCGAAAGGATTTTCGGAGGTCCATGTATCGACACTAAATCCGGGAGTTGACCAAATATGATTCCAATAAATGATATAAACAGAATCTTCGAACACTGTGTAGCCAAATTCGAGTACTAATGAGTCGTTTACGCCGGGCTGGTTTCCAATGCGTTCCCAAACATACGAATCCACAACGCCGGCGCCTCCGGGTTGAAAGAAAAAGCTGAAATAGATGGAATCGGCAGGCGTAATTCTCCGTATGGTATCTGCCAAAAACAACGAATCCAATCTA
>WQTS01000129.1 GCA_009786185.1 Bacteroidota bacterium | reverse complement strand
ATAGTTAGATGGATGCGTTTTGGTTTCTATTATTCGCTTGATACTTTTGGTTGGCTCATTACTATGTTGGGGGGGGGGCTTTATTTAGCGGGCAATCAAGGTATGATTGCACCTGTAAATTCAACTTTACTTATTACCCTACTCTCTGTGGGAGGCTTTATGATGCTGTTTTTCAACAATCCTGAAAAAGGCTTAAAAGGCCTACCCGGAAGTATTGGTTCAGGATTGTTTGGAGTTTATAATAAAATAACAGGACTTTTGGGCGATTTGCTTTCCTACATCCGTCTCTTTGCGTTAGGAATTTCCGGTGCAGTTATGGGTTTAGTATTTAATGATCTTGCCATGGGTTTAGCTCCGGATATTATCATTGCAAGAGAATTAGTAATTGTATTCATACTTTTATTTGGACACGGTATCAATATCTTTATCAACTCTTTAGGAGCCTTCATTCACCCTGTTCGTTTAACATTTGTTGAGTTTTACAACAATGTTGGATTTGAAGGTGGCGGAAAAGCCTACACCCCTTTTAAAAAACAAGTAGATTAATTCAAAAATAAAAACAATAAACAAAAAATTAACTTAAAAAAAGAAAAAAATGGAACCTATTTTCTTAGCCTACATAGGCATCGGACTCTTGCTTGCACTTTCGGGAATCGGAAGCGCAATTGGTGTAACTATTACCGCAAATGCTGCGATTGGAGCAATGAAAAAGAACCCCGATAAATTCGGAAACTACCTGATTCTTACGGCTTTTCCCGGGACACAAGGGCTTTACGGATTTCTCGGCTACTTCCTCCTTTCAACGCACTTAACCCCAGAGCTCAATTCACTACAAGCAGCTGCAATCTTCTGTGTAAGTATTGCATTAGGATTGCTTTGTATCTTCTCCTCGCTCCGCCAAGGAGCAGTGGGTGCCAACGGCATTAATGCCATTGGACAAGGCTACGACGTTTTCGGACGTACCATGATCTTGACTGTATTCTCTGAGTTATATCCTATTGTGGGTATTGCGGCGTTGTTCTTGATTGGAAATTCAAGCATTTTTTAAGACTTAAAAAGAGCTTGTTCTTAAAGAATGATAAACCCCAAAAGTTTTTGCCAACTTTTGGGGTTTATTTAATTTTTCAGGAAGATTCGTGAATGAAATATATCTGTTTTTTTTAACAGAAAAATTGTTTGACATCATTGCATGTATATTTGAAAAATTTATAGATTTTTGCACACTTAAAAACGACGGTCGTTCTGTCGCTGCCGATGTATATCGGGAGAGGAAAGTCCGGACAACATAGAGCGCCATACTTCCTAACAGGAAGGCGCCCGAAAGGGTGACAGATAGTGCCACAGAAAACAACCGCCCCAAAGTAATGCGGGGTAAGGGTGAAAACGTGAGGTAAGAGCTCACGACGTTGGCAGCGATGCACAACGGGGGTAAACCTTATGGGTTGAAAGACCATGTAAACCGAGGTTTGAGGGCTGCTCGCCCAACTCGGAGGGTAGGTTGCTGGAGCGCAACGGCAACGTTGCGCCAAGATAAATGACAGAACTCGACAGAATCCGGCTTATAGACCGTCGCTTTTTTTGATGATATCTGTAGGGGCGCAAAATTTTGCGCCCCTACCATTGAACAATTAATAATTAACAATTTATGAATATCTCCGTAATTATCCCCTTATTAAACGAAGAAGAATCTTTGCCCGAATTGGCAGCGTGGATTCAAAAAGTGATGACTGAAAATAATTTCTCTTATGAAGTTCTGTTTATCGATGATGGCAGTCGCGATAAATCGTGGCAAATCATTGAGCAATTACATCAAGAAAATGAGTGTTTTAAAGGCGTGAAATTTCGTAGAAATTACGGAAAATCCGCTGCATTAAACACAGGATTTCAGAGAGCAGAAGGCGACGTAATCATCACTATGGATGCCGATTTACAAGATAGTCCTGAGGAAATTCCGGATCTATATAGAATGATTACGGAAGATGGTCATGATCTTGTATCGGGCTGGAAAAAAGTGCGTTATGATTCTACATTTGCAAAAAATATTCCGTCTAAATTTTTTAATTGGACCACAAGAAAGATTTCTAAAATTCATTTGCATGATTTTAATTGCGGACTAAAAGCATATCGTAAAGATGTAGTAAAGACGATTGAAGTATACGGCGAAATGCACCGTTATATTCCTGTAATTGCTAAATGGGCAGGGTTTTCAAAAATTGGCGAAAAGGTGGTTACTCATCAAAAACGCAAATACGGCATAACTAAATTCGGATGGAACCGCTTTGTGAATGGCTTCCTCGACTTGCTTTCCATTACCTTCATTTCGCGTTTTGGTAAAAAGCCCATGCATTTTTTCGGAATATGGGGAACTGTTGCGTTTCTTATCGGATTTATCATAACCATTAGTTTAATTGTTCAAAAATTAATTTTGATGTCAGATCCGGAAGCGCATTTCAGGCAAATTACCGATCAACCGTTATTCTATCTTGCTATATTAGCGATGATTGTAGGCACTCAATTGTTTCTCGCAGGTTTTTTGGGAGAAATGATGGCTCGAAGCGCTTCCGATAGGAATCATTATATTATCGAAACCGATTTAACGTCGTAAGAAAAAATCTCTATTTTCGCAAATTATAAATCTTATTATGACAACAAAGTACATATTCGTTTTAGGCGGTGTTGTTTCCGGTCTCGGAAAAGGGATTACGGCTGCTTCGTTGGGACGCCTTTTAAAATCAAGAGGCTTAAAAGTAACGATGCAAAAATTGGATCCCTACTTGAATATTGATCCGGGAACGATGAATCCACTGCAACACGGTGAAGTATTCGTTACTGAAGATGGTGCCGAAACAGATTTAGACATAGGACATTATGAACGATTTATTGATGAAAATCTAAATAAACATTCCAATTATACCTCAGGGAAAATTTACAATGCGCTGTTAGAAAACGAGCGCAATGGCGTTTACGCAGGCGCAACCGTACAAATGATTCCGCATGTTACCAACATGATTAAAGATATTATTCGTATTAATGCCAAATCAAATAATGCCGATATTGCCATTGTAGAAATCGGCGGTACGGTGGGTGATTATGAAAGTTTGCCCCACATGGAAGCTATTCGCCAATTTTCAAGAGAAGAAGGCTATAGTAATTGCATGTATATTCATGTGGCGCTCATTCCTTTTCTTACGCCCAGCAATGAACTTAAAACAAAACCTGTGCAACACAGCGTAAAAGAGCTGCTTAGCCTTGGTATTCAACCCGACATATTGGTATGTAGAACCGATCGGGATTTGGGAGCAGATATCCGTCAAAAATTAGCGTTATTCTGTAACGTTCCTGTTGAATGTGTGTTGGAAAATAAAAATGTGCCGTCATTGTACGAAATTCCGTTGGCATTAGAGGAAGAAGGATTAGCTGAACAAGTACTTAAACGTCTTAAAATAAAATGTAAAGAGAAAGATTTGAGCGATTGGATCGAAATGGTAGAACGCAGTAAACGCACTTCCACTTCGGTAAAAATCGGAATTATTGGAAAATACACCGATTTACACGACGCTTATTTAAGTGTAGTCGAAGCCTTGAAGCATGCCGCTATTTTCAACTCTGCTGAATTAGAAATCAAATGGGTTAATTCTCAAGATATTACCGAGAAAAATGCGGGTACACTCTTAGGTGATTTAGATGGAATTTTAATTCCCGGCGGTTTTGGAGAAAGAGGCACCGAAGGCAAAATAAATGCTGCGCGATACGCCCGTGAAAACAAAATCCCCTATTTCGGATTATGTTTGGGCATGCAAACCGCTATTATTGAGTTTGCGCGCCATGTAGCCAATCTTAAAAGTGCCAACAGTCGTGAAATTGATCCCAATACCCCCTACCCTGTTATTGATTTGCTTCCCGGGCAAAACGAGTACAGCATGTTGGGCGGAAGTCTGCGCTTGGGAAAACATCCCTGTAAATTAACAAAAGGAACCAAAGCCTTCGATTGTTACAACACAGAAATGATCTCCGAACGCCATCGTCATCGCTACGAGGTAAATAACGATTATCGCGATTTATTGGTAGAGAAAGGAATGATTATTAGCGGAGCATCTCCCAACGGAAGCATTGTTGAAATGATTGAATTACCTAATCATCCGTGGTTTGTAGCATGTCAGTTCCATCCGGAGTTTAAGTCGAGACCCAACCACCCACATCCGTTGTTTATGGGGTTTATTCGGGCGGCGATTGAGAATATGTAATTTTTTTTGCACGCAGATAACACAGATTTAACAGATAAACGCAGATTGTATCTGTATATTTAGTTTTATATTATTTTTGCCACAATTAACCATTTAAAGCTCAAATATTATGAAAAAATTTTTATTTGTTATAGCAGCATCTCTGCTAATAAACGTAGTTTATAGCCAATGTAACCCGGTTTCTACTTTTCCATGGAAAGAAAGTTTTGAAAATAATGGCACAGAGATTCCGTTATGTTGGACTCATCTTGCTACAGGTGAACCTGACTGGAAATGGACTGTTGTACCGAATACTACAGGCATACCAAGTACGGCACATGAAGGTAATTATAAGGCGCGCTCTTATTATAGCGGCACTGTTGCATGGATAAATAATAGTAAATTGATCACTCCTGTTTTTAATTTATCCACTCTAAATAAACCAGTATTGATTTTCTGGTACACACAAAGAGAAAGAGGAAATCTAAGAGTAAAATACAGAAGAAGTTCTGAGGAAGAATGGAAAGTTTATTTACACGTATCTTCCTTCAATATACCGGAGTGGCATGGAGAAATAATACTTCTTCCCAATAAATCTGAATATTATCAAATTGCGTTTGAAAATGTGATTTCAGGCACTAATACTTCTGAAATACAATTAGATAATATTACTATTATGGAATTTGCCGACATTGTGGATGTAGAGTTGAATAAAATTATTACCCCGGCTTCAGGTGAAAACCTCACAAACAGTGAACCTGTAAAAGTCTTATTGAAAAACAACGGAAGCGATCCGCTTACGGGATTTGCTTTGCAATTAGAACTTAATGGCTCTCTAATTACAACTGAAACATTTATGGGTTCAATTCCAAGTTTAGGCCAGATTGAATACACTTTTGCTACAACATTAAATCTTTCTGCCGAAACCACCTATCAAATAAAAGTTACGGCAATCGCAGAAAGTGATTTAATATCCTCAAATAATTCGAAAATAATTAATGTCAAAAATATTATTTGCCCTAAAATAACTTCATTTCCTTGGCAAGAAGGATTTGAAGATTATGGTGCAAATATTCCTAAATGTTGGAATCAGGAAGGCTATGGATGGCAATGGACTGTTGTACCTGCTTCAACAGGCACACCTCCTACAGCGCATGGAGGCAGCTATAAGGCTCGTATTTATGAGAATTTTGCGGGTGCACCGGCGTATTCTGCAAAACTTATAACCCCTGTACTTGATTTATCCAATGTAAATGTCCCTGTGTTGAATTTTTGGCATACAGAGGTAGAACGGGGTAATTTAAGAGTATATTACAAAAATTCCTCAAGTGGAAATTGGGCTTTATTGAAATCTTTTTCAAAAAATCCAGAGTGGAAAACAGAGTTTCTACTTCTACCCAATAAATCAGACTATTACCAAATAGCATTTGAAAGTACATTTGCTGGTGGTGGGCATTATGAGGCGCAGTTGGATGATATAAGAGTTATGGATTTTGTGGATTTTGTGGATGTAGAATTACTTTCGATTATTACACCAATAACAGGAGTGAACCACACCAACAATGAAACGGTAAAAGTATTGGTAAAAAATAATAGTAGCGCTTCTCTTACAGGATTTAAACTGCAATTGGAACTTGGCGGGGCACTTATAGCCACAGAAACATATACAGAATCAATCCCAAGTTTAGAACAAGCTGAATACACATTTAATGCAACATTAAATCTTTCTGCCGAAGCTACCTATCAAATAAAAGTTACAGCAATTGCAACCGGAGATCAAATTCATGATAATAATTCAAAAACGGTATTCATTAATAATTATGTTTGTAGTGCGATAACTTCATTTCCATGGACTGAAGGATTTGAATATGGACCAATCCTGAACCCATACCCATGTTGGGAGCAAGAAATAGTTACCGGAAATTTTGATTGGAGAATCACCAAACCTACTTATGGATTGCCTCCCACAACGCACAGTGGCGATTACATGGCATGGCTTTTTAATTCTAGTTACTATGGCGTTCACAAAGCAAGGCTGATAACCCCTGTTTTTAACCTATCCGCTATACATAATCCTGTGTTAAGTTTTTGGTACACACAGCATGATAATTGGTACTACCAAGAGCAAGATATTCTAAGAGTATATTACAAAAATTCTCCAAGCGAAAATTGGATTCTGTTGAAAGCTTTCTTAGACGATGTTCCAACCTGGCAAGAAGAGAGCATAGAGCTTCCTAACCCATCTAGTTACTATCAAATTGCGTTTGAAGGAGAGGTCGGTAGAGGAAATGGTGTTAATTTAGATGATATTTCCATTTCCGGAGAAGTTTCGATTTCTTCATATCATTTAGATAATTATTCTTTAACCCCAAACCCTGTTCAAGATATATTAACAGTTACCCGTCCGGATGCCACAAAAATAACCGTAGCTATTTATAATAGTATGGGCGCACTCGTTCACTCTTTTGAAACCTCAGAAACAGAACTCAAAATTAATGTATCGAATTATAGTGCAGGTGTTTATTTAATTCGATTATCAGATGGTAATGCTGTTGCAACTAAACGGTTTGTGAAACAGTAATGTTTATCTTACCGATTTTACAATTGCTTCTACCTCACGAAGATAATTGCGCTTTTCCTCTTCGGGCGCATAAACAAAACCGCCTACTGAAATTACATTTTCACCGGCTCTATCTATAAAAGAAAATTCGTAAAAAGGACCGCCCATTTTGTCGTTTACGCTTTCCCAAAGACCTCTTAATTCGGTGCCGGTAATAGCTCCTATCTTTACGTTATCTCTGTATAATGGGAATTGATATACCTCTGCAACAATAGGATATGCGCCAAAAACTGCTCCCGGAATGTAAGCTTTGGTTTTTTCATTACGCGCATCAATTAGCCCTCTTCTTGATAAATCGGTACCAGGGGTTTTATAAATGATAATAAACCGGTCGTTGCGCACGGTGCGGAAAAGAAGCCATATAAAATCCTCTTCTTCACGAGCTATACTGTAAGTATTTGGAACTGTGATATGAATGCCGAATTTGTCTACTATTCTTTGCTCAATATATGCATCATTCCTTCCTGAAGCAAAATATTGAACTCTTTTTAAATCATTATCATACAACGCATCAATAATTTCATTTTCATGTTGTTTAAAGAAGATCAACAAACTATCCATAGAATAGCCTCTTAAATGAATATGCACTTGAGGTCTTGCCCAAACATTTTCTTCAATTCTAAACGTATTGGAAGAAAAATTCGGATTTATATCAAATTGAACAATACTTCTATGACGCTGAAAGTAAGCGGTAAAGTCTTTATTTTCAAAATGTAGCAAATCGAACATCGGTTCAATTTGATTGAACGCCGGTTGTGGTTGGGTAAGAATCTCTTCAATATAGTTCCGTACGTCATCTGAGGCATATTTTTTATCTATCACTAAAATAACCTCGCCTGCTTTGCCATTTGAAAAGTTATCCACTTTTATTTTTATGCCACCTTTTTTGCAAGAAAAAAGAAGTAATGTTGTTAGTAACAAGCAACTTAAATAAAAAACTTTTTTTTTCATAATTATGTAAATTTATGGTTGAATTAAACAATTTGTTTCAATACTCGCCAATGCGGAGGGCAAAAGTAGCATAATTTTAATAATTTTGTCCTCTCAAAAAAATAACTAAAAGCTTATGCGCTATTTTGTAGAACTTGCTTACAACGGAACTCCTTTTTTTGGCTGGCAATACCAACCTAATCAGATTACCGTACAGGAAGTTTTGGAAGATGCTTTCTCATTGCTTTTAAAAAACAAAATTGAGCTTGTGGGCTGTGGAAGAACCGACACCGGCGTGCACGCTAAGCAATATTTCGCGCATTTCGATCATAATGATTTACTAACAGACAGCTATCGCGATAAATTGCAGTATAAACTCAATTCGCTTTTGCCTAGAGAGATTGTTATTCATAGAATATTTCAGGTGGAAGATGAGCTTCACGCACGTTTTAGCGCATTAGACCGCACTTATAAATATTATGTGGCCATATCAAAAGATCCGTTTTATTTTCCGTTTACCTATCGGGTTTATGAAAAATTAGATATGGAAGTTATGAATTTAGCTACTGAATTTTTACTTGGGAATCAGGATTTTACAAGCTTTTCGAGGCTACATACCAACGTAAATAACAATTTTTGTGAAATAAAGGTTGCTCATTGGGAACAATTAGATGGACAGCTTGTTTTTACGATCACCGCCAACCGGTTTTTAAGAAATATGGTGCGCGCTATTGTAGGAACGTTGTTATTTGTGGGTAAAGGCAAAATCTCCGTAGCTGATTTTCAAAATATTATTCAAGCGAAAGATAGGTGCAAAGCTAAGGTTTCGGCACCGGCTTATGCGTTGTTTCTGGAAAGAGTGAGTTATAATTTTTTGAACACAGATGACACGGATGACACAGATTAGCACGGATTTTTATTTAGAAATGTTACTATTTGGGGGAGTATTCATATTTTGTTTAGCTGTTGCTTCGTTTTTGGCGGTTAAAAAAAAGGAAAAGAGTGCGCTTTTTTTTCAAGTGCTGGGAGTGTTTTCATTTGCTGTATTTATCATTGGAATGTGGTTAACGTTGCAGCGTCCGCCTTTTAAAACAATGGGAGAGACAAGAATTTGGTATTCGTTTTTCTTGGCTATTTTGAGTGGAATTACTTATTGGCGCTGGAGAATGAACTATCTATTGATATTTGTAAATTTAATGGCTTCCATTTTTGTGGTGATTAATATCTGCAAGCCGGAACTTCAATCGCAAGTGTTGATACCGGCTTTGCAATCTGTATATTTTATTCCACATGTGGCGATATATATGTTTGCGTATGCGGTTATTGGGTGTGCGTTTGTTTTGGGAGTATTGGAATTGTGTAATCTTTTTAACCACAAAGGGCACAAAGAATGCACAAAGAACACAAATTATTCAAATCTTTGTGTCCCTTGTGAAACCCTTAGTGTACATTGTGGTAAAAATAAATCATCCGAAAGTACCACAAAATGCGATTTATTGGTAAAAATCGGAGTTGTTGCATTGGGTATCGGTATGTGTTTGGGTGCTATCTGGGCAAAAAAGGCATGGGGACAATATTGGTCGTGGGATGTTAAAGAAAATGCTGCGTTAATTACATGGCTAATTTTCCTCCTATATCTTCATCTTGCAAAAATTAAAAAGATAAACCGGAAGATTTTATTGGTAATTTTGATAGTTGGGTTTCTTTCGTTGCAGTTTACTTGGTATGGGGTGAAGTTTTTGCCTTCTGCACAAAAAAGTACACATACATTTTATAGTGCAAATTAATTCTATAATTATATTATTTTTGCAACCCAAAATTTAAAAGTAATTATATGTCTATAAACCGCAAAAAATTTTACCCCAACGCTACCGATGAACAATGGAACGATTGGACCTGGCAATTAAAAAACCGCATTGAAACTTTAGAAGAGCTTAAAGAGCACATGGAGTTGACGCCTGAAGAGGAAAACGGTGTGAAAGAATCGCTTAAAACGTTGCGGATGGCGATTACGCCCTACTACTTAAGTCTGATTCACCCTAATGACCCGGATTGTCCTATTCGGAAGCAAGCGATTCCTACTAAATTGGAAACACATAGAGCCGCAGCTGATCTGATAGATCCATTAGATGAAGACGAAGATTCGCCAACACCCGGATTAACACACCGTTACCCAGACAGAGTGCTTTTTTTAATTACCGACCAGTGCGCCATGTATTGTCGCCATTGCACGCGCAGGCGTTTCGCCGGACAACGCGATTGTGAATCCTCAAAAGAGCGTATTCAAAAAGGGATTGATTATATTGCCGCTACTCCGGAAGTTCGCGATGTGCTGCTTTCCGGTGGCGATGCCTTGATGGTAAGTGATGAGATGTTAGAATCCATTATTCAACGTTTGCACGCTATCCCGCATGTAGAAGTGATTCGTATCGGTTCGCGCGCACCTGTGGTTTGTCCGCAACGTATTACAGATGACTTAGTTAATATGTTGAAAAAATATCATCCGATATGGTTGAATACCCATTTTAATCATTCTGACGAAATTACGGAAGAAGCAAAATTAGCCTTGGAAAAATTGGCAAATGCCGGTATTCCTTTAGGAAATCAAAGCGTTTTATTGAGAGGCGTAAACGATTGCACTTTCATTATGAGAAAATTAGTTCAAGATTTGGTAAAAAATCGCGTGCGTCCTTACTACATTTATCAATGTGATTTATCATTAGGAATTGAGCACTTTAGAACTACTGTGGCAAAAGGCATCGAGATTATTGAAGGGTTGCGCGGGCACACTTCAGGTTACGCAGTTCCTACCTTTGTAGTAGATGGACCTGCCGGCGGCGGAAAAATTCCGGTAATGCCCAATTATTTAATTACCCACGGCAACAATCGCGTAGTATTGCGTAATTACGAAGGCGTAATTACAACATACACAGAACCAGATAATTATAATACAAACAGTGAATGTGATCAATGTAAAAACAGATGCCATACCGAAGGCGTTGCCGCACTTTTAACCGGTGAAAAATTGGCTATTGAACCGGCAGATTTAGCTCGAAGAAAAAGACATGCAAAAAAATAAGTATCTTTTTCTTATCCTGTTTTCGCTCATTATTGCCTCAACTTCACATTCTTGTAAAAGAAAAACAGCAGAAATAGTAATTATTCCCGATGCGTTGAAAAATCACTTGCAGCACGCACGTCTTTTCGGAAATATTCATTCTATTGAGACCGATACTTATTATTATTCAGACAAAGATTCGCTTTATATTTTCTTAAATAAGGCTATGCTCTTCTACAGCTCTGATGGTTATTTAACCCGAGCCATCATATTAGATAGAAATAATGATACGGTTTCTAAACAAATTGTTCACTATTTGCCCAATGCGAAAGAAAATTATTGGATAGAATACAATTATATAGAGCACGGTTTTACAAAAGATACTTTTCTATACGATAGATACGGTTTTATAAAAGAAAGGCAGATTTTTGCAAATGATTCGTTGTTATATAAAATTCAATTTAAAACCGATGGAATTGGCGGTATCATAGAAAAGAAACGTATACTTCCTAATTATCATCTTACCAATGTAATGTATTATAATGAACATGGATTGGTGGCACGTATTGAAGAATATGATCCTCATAATAAAATGTACAAATTTTTTACCATTGAGTATGATAATTATGGAGATGAAGTGAACCGACGCGCTTTTAGAGGTGCAAGTCAAATTATTGAATATACTTATACCCAATATGATGACAAAGGCGTATTGCAAAAAGTAATTTTTGAAGATCGCTTGCATAACATGCGGGAAGACAGAATGTACCTCCAGCATGATGCTAAAGGAAATTGGTTAGAAGAGGTTGTGTTGCAAGGCAATGATACTCTGAGAAAAAGGATAAGGAATATTGAATATTATTAAGAACACTCCTACCCTATCCAAAATTCACTTCTCTATTTCCTTCACAATGTAATGCACATTGCGAACAAATATGAAGTTCTCCTTTCAACCGCTGTTGAATCATTTGAGATAAGCGCTCGCTTAATGCTTGTATTTTAACTGTTTGAGCAACTTCATTAGCAAAAGCAAACATCAATAACATACGCGCATTTTTTTGGCAAATACCGCGAGAACGCAAGTAAAACATGGCATTTTCATCTAACTGACCTACTGTGGCGCCATGGCTGCACTTCACATCATCGGCATAAATTTCTAAAAATGGTTGCGTGTGAATGTGCGCCGTATCAGTCAGCGCAATATTTTTATTGATTTGAAATGCTGCCGTACGCTGCGCATCTTGCTGTACTATAATATGTCCGTTGAAAGTGGCGCGCGCTTCATCATCCACAATGCCTTTGTAAAGTTGCCGACTCGTACAATCGGGTGCATGATGCCATATTTTCACTTCATTACAAATGGCTTGTTGCTTATCCACTAAGTACAAACCATTGAGTTGCGCATCTGCAAAAGGCTCACTCAGATGAACATGCAAAAAATTATTCACTTTTCCTGCATTAAAAGTAATCACATTAGAATAAAAATGAGAAGACGCCTTTTGATTTACTTGAATCTGATTGGTTAAAATAGATCCGGCGGATTTATTTTCCATTTTGTAATAATTCAAATGCGCATTTTTTGCTAATTCAACTTCCACATTATTAAAAACATCCGTTTGCTCTTTTTGCAAAGAATCGTCGCAATGCAATAAAGAAAGCGATGCGTTTTTTTCTAATATAACCTTAAAGTATTGGGTAAGCTTTAAAGGTTTATCTGTTTGAATAGCAGATACAATTTGAATCGGTTTATCTACAGCAATATTCTCAGCCACATGAATCAATATTCCATTTTCAATAGAAGATACTGTTACGCCTTTGCAAAGAGATTCAGGTTTAAAATCAGCATTTTTTCCATCAACTAACACCAATAAATTCGTATCAAGATCTTTAATTTTGCATCGAAAAGTAGTTTGTTTTTCCATATTCTTTTAAGTCTTTGCACCTTCGCGCCTTTGCGAGCTTTCATACTCTTTTTTAATCCATTCATACCCTTTTTCTTCAAGCTCCAACGCCAATTCTTTCGTTCCCGATTTCACAAGTTTTCCATCAAAAAGCACGTGCACCACGTCAGGAACAATATAATCAAGAAGTCGCTGATAGTGTGTAATCACCACTGTCGCATTATCTTTTGTTCTCAATTGATTAACACCGTTTGCCACAATACGCAAAGCGTCAATATCAAGTCCTGAATCGGTTTCGTCTAAAATTGCCAATTCCGGCTCCAGCACTGCCATTTGAAAAATCTCATTACGCTTTTTCTCGCCGCCTGAAAATCCTTCATTCACACTTCGTTCACTTAATTTTTGTGTCAATTCAACTATTTTTTTCCTCTCTTCCATCAATTTCATAAATTGCATGGCGTTTAAAGCAGGCTCGCCGCGATATTGGCGAATTTCATTCAAAGCCGTGCGCATAAAATTGGCGATACTTACCCCCGGAATCTCCACCGGATATTGAAACCCGATAAAAATGCCTTCCCGTGCCCGATCTTCAATAGACAAGTCGAAAAGGTTTTTATCCTTATAAGTAATTGATCCTTGAGTAACGTCAAAAATTTCCTTGCCGGCAATCACGGATGCTAAAGTACTCTTTCCTGTGCCGTTAGGTCCCATAATTGCGTGCACCTCTCCCCTATTCACTTCTAAATTAATACCCTTTAGAATCTCTTTCCCTTTGATGGAAACATGTAGATTTTCAATTTTAAAAAACATATTTTGCTTAATTCTTAATTATCATTTTGATTCGCATGGCAAATAAACATGATTTTTCAGAATTTGAGTAAAAATATTACTTTTGTCCCACAAAAAAATAGAATATGAAAATCATCTGCATTGGTCTCAACTACAAATCCCACATCGAAGAACTCAACAAAACAGTTCCTACAAAACCTGTTTTCTTCCTAAAGCCCGAAACCGCCCTCACTCTAAGAAACCGCCCGTTTTTCCATCCCGATTTCTCAAATAATATCCATTATGAAGTAGAATTAGTGGTGCGTATCAATAAATTAGGAAAACACATCCAAAAAAAGTTTGCGCATACCTACTACGATGAAATTGGACTGGGCATCGATTTTACCGCACGCGACATTCAAGCCGATGTTTTTAAAAACGCACTACCCTGGGAGATATCCAAAGCCTTCGACGGCTCAGCAGTAGTAAATCGTTTTCTTCCCAAAACAGATTTCGCAAATTTGCAAAACATCAATTTTTCATTACTAAAAAACAAACAGCTTGTACAACAAGGAAATACAGCAGATATGTTGTTTTCAATAGATGAAGTTATCGAATATGTATCTCAATTTATCACCTTAAAAATTGGAGATTTAATTTTTACGGGCACCCCATGTGGCATTGGAAAGGTGGAAATTAATGATGAGTTGGAAGGATATATTGAAGAGGAACTGATGTTTAAGTGTAGGATAAAGTAGTTTTGAACCTTGATTTTCAGAAGATTAATAAAATTAACAAGATTATCTATAGAAAGAAATCATGGAAATCTTGAAAATCTTATGAAAATCATGGTTCATATTAATAACCCCCACCCCACTTCCGCATAAACCACTCTGCACCAAAAAGAAGAATAATGGCTATAAAATACCACCAAGAATTCAAAAACAAACTGTAACGTTTTTGATATGAGGCAATAGTCTTTATATTTTCATTTTTTCTAATATCATTTTCTAAAGAAGAGAAATCGTCCGCCGTGTAAAACTTACCATGCGTAGATTCAGCTATATTTTGCAACAACGAATGATTTGCTACTAAGCTCAAAGTTTCAAGATCTATTTCTTGTACAGTAAAAACTCCTGATTTAGAATAAGATTTATCGCCAAATTTCACATTAGCGCTCCACGAATATGTTCCGGCAGGCAGTTTACCCAATGATAAAAAGTATGCATTATTCTGCTTTGAGAACTGCATTTCATGTTTCTTTCCATCTTTACCTATGTATTGAAATTGCACTTCCGGATCGTTTTGCAATTCATAACTTTCATTATAAAGCTCTGCAGTAATATCTACCGGCGCGTTTTCATTATACACATTTTTTACCATCACACGAAAGAAGCTTTTGTCTCCTTTTGTAGATAAATAAAACGTTGTTTTATTTATTATTTCATTAAAAACGTCGTGATTATTGGCATACAAATAATTATAGAGTTTCCATTGCCAAATTCCCGTTCCTGTGAGAATCCCTGTTCTCGCGGCATTATTATCATTAAAAATAAACAACGGATAGTTGGTCGTTATCCCATTTATTTTTTGATATAAAAATGTATTGGAAGAAACAACAGATTTATACTCTCCAAACGGCGTACTTACCGGCGGAAGTTTGGCTAACATCTTTTTTGCTTCATCAGAAAAGGTAAACGAAACAAAATTGTCGTTAAAAGCCGGCATGGCTTCGTTGCGCAATTTTTTGTTCTGTGAAATGTTTAATCCCAAATTTAAACCGTTAAATGTCTGCAAATTCGAAGATTCTCCCAAAATATACCAACACGCATTGCCCGCAGTTTGAATTTTTGCAACTAAATTATTTGCCACCTGATGATTAGAAGGCAATTGGTGCAAAATAAACAATACATAATTATCAATATTTGCAGGTAATTTATCCGTAGAAAAAAGATCTATTTGATAACGGTCGGAGGTTTCAAGCGCACTTTTAATTGCCGAAATATCAGGATGTGGTGAATGATAAATGATCGCGATTTTTTCACGCTGGTCTATCACTTCTATATAAAAAGAAGCGCTATTGTTTTTGATAGAAATCTCATTTTCAACCGGCGTCAAATTAACTTGATAGCGATGTACGCCTTTTTCTTTTGCTGTCAATGTAAAGCGCACATTTTCAAAGAATTGATTACCTGCAATATTAATATTTTTCGTAAAAATATCTTTATTGCCATCAGAAACTGTTAATGTGGTGTTTTTTCCGGCTAATTGTGTGGCAGCCACTTTAATTTCTACCGGAAAAAGATTGCCCAGAAAAGTTTGTCTATTATACACAATATTAGAAATGTATAAATCAGGTTGCGCTTCAGGATTTCCCATTCCCACAGTGTAAACAGGCGCTTTTTGCTTTTCTGCAAGATACAATGGATTGGAGCCTTCGTTAAAAATTCCATCGGTTAAAAGTATTACTGCACCAATATTTCTATTTGTATAATAATCGTTTATCTCTTCAAATAATGCTGCTAAATTAGTGGACTTTTCGCTAAAATCCAAAGTAGTATTATCATGTATTAAGTGCACACTGCCACCCAAAGCATAATTCACAACTTCGTAATTCTTTTGCAGTTGCCGGATTAAATCTTTATAATTTGTTTTAAAAGTGGTGGCATAAAAATTGGAATCAGGCGTTAAAATAATAGATTCCGTGTTGTCAACCCCCACGATAATAATCGGTTTTTCTGTTTTTTTAATGGTTAAACGTAGCATGGGCGCCAACAAAAGAAACGCAATCAAAGCAACCGTTATGCCTCGAAAAATAAACATCGTACGTTTAGCACGTGATTCAAATACGATGTTTCTATTTTTGTAATATAATAAAAAAGAATAACTTGCACCAATCAAGATGCAAATGAGTGCAAACCACAATGAATATTCAGTAAGAAAAGTCATACTTCAAAAAATTAGGCGGCAAAGGTAATGTTTTTATTGCTTCTCATGCGTACATGCCCCTTTCGCCTCCTCTTTTATATCGGCTCTAAAACGCCCTTCAATCTGATAAAATTGATATAATGTTTTGGCAGAGAGTATCTTTTTTAATTGTTCATACAGCTTTTTCTCTAATTGAATGAGTTTCTCTTTCGTATCTATCCTATCTTCCATTAATATGTACAATTGCTTATCATTCAGCTTGGTATAATCAACTCGCCCTTTGCTGCGTTTGATATTGTTTTTATGCAATAATGTCCTGCTTGCTTCAAAAATTTCCGATTCTTCTTTAAGATAAGGATTATAAAAGTCCCAAAACGCTTGGCACTCATTATCAGATAAGGCCAAATTACGCTCCATAAAATTTCTCTTAATGGTCATAATAGACTGACAATCTTCTTGCTCTTGCGCAAACAAAAAAGAGGTTATAAACAGAAAAGAAAAAGCAAAAATTAAATGTCTCATAGTTAAAATATTATCTTGTTAATCTTACAAAAATCATGGTTCAGACTAATAATCATAAAAACATTCCAAATCATACATCACCTCACAAAAGTTATAAACCTCATAATCATCTACATAAAAATCTACTGCGCGATACACAATCGTTTCTTTAGCTACTAAGGGAGCTTTAGAAGATAAGGTTTCAGGTTCTCTTTTTACTTCTGTTAATTCTTTTACCGTAACCTCTCTAACTTCAGCTAAACAGTTTGAATCTAAAGTAATAAGCGTGTCTTCAGATTGTATAACTCCTTCAAGTACGTAAAAATGTTCATTAGGATCCCTATTTACAATAAGATAGACAGAAAGTACAACAATGATGGCAATTGAGGCTGCTGCTGAAGTGGCAGAAATCCATTTCTTAGATTTTTTTTGTTGCTTTTCTTCTTTCATAGCACGTTGCATTACATTGTGTTGCAATTGTTCAAAGTAATGCTCCGGAACATCAAATAAGGGTTTATTCTTATTATTTTCTAATGTATTCATGGAAAAATGAGTGTTGTTAAAACTGTTTTTAGACATGTATATGTATTGTAAGTTTAATGGTTTAACAAAAAATCTTCTACTTTTTTTACGGCAAAGTGATAAGATGCCTTAAGCGCTCCTTCTGAAGTGTTTAATACTTTTGACATTTCTTCGTAAGGCATCTCTTCATAATAACGTAATGAAAAAACAATGCGCTGCTTTTCAGGCAAATGAAGTATGGCTTGTTGAATGAGTTGCACAATTTTTTCAGAAGACAGATATTTATCGTCGGGAATGGTTTGCAGCATCCATTCTGTGTAGGAATCATCGGTAAGATTGAGTAGTTTCTTCTTTTTTTCAATAAATGTTAGGGATTCATTCGTGCAAATTCTCAAAATCCAGGTTTTTAAGCTCGATTCGCCGCGAAAATTATCCAAATGTCGCCAAATTTTAATGAATACATTTTGTGAAACATCGTTGGCATCATCGTGCAACCCAACCATTCGTCGAACGTTTTGATACACATCTTTTTGATATTTTTTAACGAGCATTTCAAAAGCGCGGTTGCGGGTATTTTCATTAGAAAATAACTCAAGAATCAGCTCGTCGGTAGGCATAATTTAGATTTGGGGGCAAAAATAAGGTTATTTTCAATTTTTTCCGTAAAATTCCAAAATCTTAATTCTAAACAAAAAGTCGAATTTAGCTTGGATAAGATTAGATTGCGCTTGCAAGTATTTGTTTCTTGCATCGTTAAACTCAAAATTTGTAGAAGAACCTGCGTTAAATTTTACTTCTTCATATTGAAATGCTATCGCAGAAGAAGTATTGGCAACTTGTGAAGCTAAATATTTTTCTTTAGATGCCACCGCATTTACATAAGCCTGTTCAATCTCTTTAATTAGTATTCGTCTTGTTTCTTCCAATTGTAATTCTTGCGCTTTAACATTGATTCTCTGCTGTTTCACATTATAATGGGTAGACAATTTATCAAAGATAGGAATATATAACGAAAGTCCTAATGATTGCCGGGCGTTATTTCTAAACTGCTCTCCAAAAGGCTGGTTTGGAAATCCAGAGATCTCTTTAAATCGGTAAAAGTAACCTGTTCCAAAACTTGCAGAAAACCCGAGTGTAGGATACCATCCTGACTGATAAACTTTTATAGTGCGTTTTGCTTGTTCAATGCGTGTTAGCGCCGCTTTAATAGCCGGACGATTTTGCAACGCATTTTCCACAACATGATATACATCAACATTTTTGTTTAATATCTCATCTATCCCAACGTCATCGGCTTCTGTAGCAATTCCAAAATTAGAGACATCAGGATAATTCATTAATTGCGCTAAATCTAAAGTGGATAAACGAACAGCATTATTAGCTTCTACTACGGCAACTTGATCCGTTGCTAATGTAGCTTTTGCTGCATACAGTTCGGCATCAGAACTTTTTCCGTTATTCACCAAAAGCTGAATCCTATCCACCTGTTCCTGAGAGGATATTACTTGTGTTTTATACACCTCCAAAATCTCTTTGTTTAATAAAATTTGAAGATAATAAGCTGTTACAGTGAGTTCTATATTTTCTTTTGCACTTTCAATATCGAATAATGTGGCTTCCAAGTTTAATTTATCCGATTTCATTTGGTGGTGTGTGCGCAATCCCTGAAAAAGATCCATATTTAAACCTGCGTAGAAATTAGTAGTAGCTTGTGTGGTATTTATTATGAGGGCATCCGCCAAAGCGGAGCGTCCAAAGTCGAGATTTTGTCCAATATTTGCACCAAGCGTAGGCGCAATACTCGTTTTTGTAGCTTGCAATTGCACATATCTCAATTCTTTTTCTAATATCTTCTGTTTCACAGTGTAGCTGTGTTCTAATGCGAAATCAATACATGCTTGTAGCGACATTTTTTTTTGTGCATACAATGAAGTAGAAAACAAAAAGAAAAGCAAAAAAATGCTTAAAAATAAGACTTTGACATTGAATTTCATAGTACAAAATTTGTGTTACAAATAAACAAGTTTTTTTATTCCTTCAGGTGGAGCAGTAAATAAGTTGCATATTTTTTATAAAAGACTTGACTTTTGCTTCAATATTACTTATATTTGCTGCCTCATTTTTACTAAAATTATGCTCGACGAACTCTTTTACAAAATTGCATTATCATACCAAAAAGGATATGGTAACTCCATAATAAAAAAGCTATTGCAACTTTCAGGAAGCGCATCCGCCCTGTTTCACGATTTTCATTCCATTCGCAAAAAACACCAAACTACGCGCTCGTTTCCGGCACCTCCGGTTTTGACATCGGAAATTGAAAAAGCAGTACACAGTGAATTGAATGTGGCGGCAAAAAACAATATTTTTCATTGTTTTTATACAGACCACGATTATCCGAAACGTTTGCTGCGTTGTAACGATGCACCTTATATGTTTTGCTATCAGGGCAGTAATCAGTTCAATTTTGAGAAAACATTGGCAATTGTGGGCACACGTCATGCCACCTCTTACGGCAAAGATACGGTACGGCGTGTGCTCTCCGGTTTATCTTCACATAACATTTCTATTATAAGCGGTTTGGCTATGGGAATAGATACTTTTGCACATGAGGCGGCATTGGATTATAGTTTGCATACCGTTGGAATTATGGGTTCGGGATTTGGGAATATCTATCCATCTTCCAACAAAAAGTTGGCGAAAAGAATGACAGATCTGGGGAGTACATTGGTTTCAGAATTTTCGTACTATACCCTGCCTGATCGTCAAAATTTCCCCAAACGCAACCGCATTATTGCCGGCATGGCAGATGCCTTGCTGGTAGTGGAAACGGGAAAACGTGGCGGAAGCATCATCACCGCATGTATTGCACATTCTTACCAACGGGATGTTTTTGCTATTCCGGGGTCTGTTTTTGAACCTTCGCGAGAGGGGTGCCACGAGCTTATCCGTCAAAATTTGGCGGCATTGGTTACTTCCGGAGAAGATATTATTGATATGATGGGTTGGAATGCAGAGAAACCGGCGCAAATTCAACCGCAACTTTTTCAACAATTAAATGCGAATGAAGAAATCGTAGTTTCCATCATACAAAATCTTAAAGAAGTTCATATTGATGAATTAATAACACAAAATTGTACATTAACGCCATCAAAAATGGCTTCTGTTTTATTGGGTTTGGAGCTTAACGGAGTAATTGAAGCGCTTCCGGGGAAAAGGTATAGGTTGATTAAATAGAAATTTTACCACAAAGTACACTAAGACTTTTTCAAAGAACACCACTTGTGCACTTTGTACATTCTTTGTGTACTTTGTGGTAAAAAAAATCGCGCACCTCTAAAAGACACGCGACTATTCATAAATCAAAAAATGTTAAACTTTCGCAGCAAGTTCTGCACCGGCTTTAAATTTAACAACTTTTTTTGCAGGAATCATGATTTCTTTCTTCGTTCTAGGGTTTCTTCCTTTTCTCGCCGGACGGTGATTTACTGAAAATGTTCCAAATCCGATAAGAGATAATTTGTCACCTTGAGCAAGAGCCTCAGAGGTTGCAGCTACAAATGCTTCTAAAGCTGCTTTAGCATCTACTTTGGTTAAACCGGCTTTTTCAGCCATTGCGGTAATTAATTCTGCTTTGTTCATAAATACGATTTTTAATGGTTAATTAATTTGATTTTACAACATTGCAAAGCTAAAATATTTTCTTTATTTTTTTCATCAAACTAAACAATCTATAGATTTGTTAATAAAATACATGTAATTGTTGATTACAATACAAATATCATCTATTTTATTATATCATTATACACAAATAGTATAATTTGACACTTTGCTCCCTTGCAAAAAAGAAGTCAAATTTAACCTGTTTTTTCCTTCCATTTGCAAATTATGTACGGAAATCTTGAAGTCTTTCGAAGAAATGTAAAAAAAAGTTCTGTCATCCGAATCAATTTTGCCTGCTATTTCCTCTGATTTTTCAAGGGTAATCGCCGCTTCAAAAATTTTAAGAGAAGCTGTTTTGCCGTCGCTTTTTGTAAGGAAGGTTATTGCTCCGGGATAAGGAGAAAGTCCTCGAATTTTGTTAATAATATCCTTAGCCGGAAGATTCCAGTCAATCACCGTATCTTCTTTGTGAATTTTTGGGGCAGGTACTAAGGGTTCATCTATTTTGGAAAGTTGTGGCAAAAGCGCAATATTTCCTTTTTCAATTAATGATAATGTTTCTAATGCAGCTTCTGCACCCAATATTTTTAATCTATCGTAAAGTTCGCCGGTTATTTCATCGGGCAAAATATCCGTTTTTCGTTGCAAGATAATATCCCCACAGTCAATTTGATTATTGAGAAAAAAAGTAGTGATTCCTGTTTTTGTTTCGCCGTTCATAATTGCCCAATGGATAGGCGCAGCTCCACGATATTGCGGTAATAATGAAGCATGTACATTAAAGGTGCCTAACGGTGGAATAGTGTAAACTTCGTAAGGCAACATCCGGAAAGCCACCACAACAAATACATCTGCATTCCATTTTTTTAATGCTTCAATAAATTCCGGATCTTTTAATTTTACGGGTTGTAAAATAGGAATCTCTTTTTCAATTGCATATTTTTTCACCTCGGAACATTGCATTTTCAAGCCTCTTCCGGCAGGTTTGTCGGGGCTTGTTACCACACCAACAATTTCGTACGATGAATTGTAAATAGCCTCTAACGTGGCAACTGCAAAGTCGGGGGTTCCCATAAAAACCACACGCATGGCAAAAGAATTAGTTTATTTTTTGTTGTAGTTCAAGCATTTTCAAACAGGTATGCGCGGCTTCCACGCCTTTGTTACCGTGTTTCCCTCCTGCACGTTCTTGCGCTTGCTCCATCGTATCGCAGGTAAGCACGCCAAAAATTACAGGCACGCCGTAGTCTAACGAAACGTTCATAATTCCATTTGCAACTGCTTGAGAGATAAACTCGAAATGGCGTGTTTCACCTTGAATCACGCATCCCAAACAGATAACGGCGTTAAGCGAATCATCGGCATCCAACAAGGCAGCAGCGGCAAAAGGCAATTCATAGCTACCGGGAACCGTGTGCACAAAAATCTGGTTTTTCGCAATTCCCGACTCGCTTAAAAAAGCCAACGCACCCTCTTTGAGTGCGCCGGTTATGGTTTCATTCCATTCACTAACAACAATTCCTATCTTAACGTTTTTATTTTTTAAAGTGGGAGCGCTGTTGTGTTGGGAAAGATTTTTCTTTTTCATTATTTGTTTCTGTTAATAAGCGCTCTTTCCAAAAATCTGTCTACACCCATTTTTTGATACTCTGTAAAAAAGTCTTTTTGGATAGTTTCATAAGCTGTAACTGCTTTTCTCCAGTCGCCTTCTCTTTCGTACAATTGTCCTAATTTAAACAAGTTAGCAGGCGTTAAATACGGGTCGTTGCCACCCACCGCTCTTCTATAATATCTAATAGCTTTTTTTGTATCTCCTTGATCATCATATAGATTGCCAATTGTAGCTTGTGCACCAAACCAATAAATATCATCTTTACGTTTAAATTTTAACAAATAATTCAATGCTTCTTCTTTATCGCCAAGCCCCAAGTAGCACATACCTGCTAAATATCTGGCAGTGTTTGCCGTGCGTGTAAATCTGAATGAAGATGCGATGCTTAGAAATCCTTCATGCTCATCGTCGCCTTCCAATGCCATAACCAAAGACAAAGAATCTGCTTTCATCATAAACTCTATGGGAGCAGTCATCATTGCAGAGGCTTTTTCCGTTCGCGGAGCAAGATAAAATTTATTAAAAGCCAAAAGCGCAACAATAATTACAAGTAATCCAATTGCTATTCCATAAATAATTTTGTTGTATTGGTTAAAAAAGTTAAATATCCGTACTACAAAACTCTCTTGTGTGCGCTGTGTGGATGTTCCTTGTTCTTTCTTTTCGTCTAATTTTGCTTTTTTCATAAGATGGATAAGGGTTAAAATTTGAAGCCGCGAAATTACATTATTTTTTATATTTATAAGAACGATTTAATTCAAACAATACATAATCGGTAATATCTTTTGCCGGATCGGTTAACAATAGAAAAGGACTTTGGTTTTGATAAGTAATTACGAAAGAAGCATTTCTTTCTATATTAATGCGTCGCACCGCTGCCTGTAAAGAATCGTAAATTTGTGTGAGCGCCATCGCTTGTCGTAGTTGTAAGTCATTAAATACACGCTCTTTATCTGCTTCTAATTGCTGATATTCTTGCATTAATTGTCTTTGCGAATGTTCCATTTGCACTTGCGTTAAAATTCCGGCATTCACATTCTCTTGAAACTGATTATATTTTCTCTCGAATGTCTTTTCTTTATTCGCAAAAATTGCCTCTTGTCTTGCCATTTCTGCTTGAATGTCACCGGTTAAAATCGTTACCAATTCATATTTTTCATTAATTGTATCTAAATTAACAAAAACGGTTTCGCCGCTTCCAGGCTCGCCCACTATTTCTTTGGGCATAAAAACCGGCGCTTTAGGAGCTGTAAAATGCAATATGTAAAGCACAATTACAGAAGCAGTTAGCGCACAATTAAACAGTGCGTTTCCAGTTACGGAACAACTTGCTGATTTTTTTTCAGGCTTAGGTTGAACAGTTTCAACCTCGTCGTTTACGGTAAATTCATCGGTATTCATAAATTCAAATATTTAATTAAACTGCAAAAATATATTTTTTTACATTGGAATAACACGAATGCGGCTGATGTTTTGCAGAAAAGTATATTTTTGCCGCGGGTAAGTCTCCTACGATCTGCTCCCTTTTAACTCCCCCAGGACAGGAATGTAGCAAGGGTACATTGGTTGTAGCGATGCGATAGAAGTAGCTTACCCTTCTTTATTTTAGGCAGTATGTTTCTTAAAATTTATCCCCAGAATCCAAACCCGAAAGCCGTTCAACAGGTAGCGGATTGTTTGCGTGCCGGCGGTATTGTGATTTTCCCCACCGACACCATTTACGGTATGGGGTGCGACATTTACAAGCCTAAAGCCGTTGAAAAAATCATTTCCATTATGGGAGATAAAAAGAAAAAAGACGCCCTTTCTTTCATTTGCCATGATTTGAGTCAGTTGTCCGACTTTACCACCCCGATAGAAAATCAAATTTTTAAAGCCATGAAACGGGCGCTCCCGGGTCCTTATACTTTTATCTTAAATGCTAATAATCATGTGCCTAAAATGGTTCACGGCGCTAAAAAAACAGTAGGAATCCGTGTTCCCGACAATGATATTATCAGAGCTATTATAGAAGAACTGGGGCATCCCGTTTTTTCTACTTCTATTAAAGATGACGATGAGATTGTAGAATATACTACTGACCCTGAGTTGATTTATGAGAAATACGGGCATTTAGTGGATATCGTGGTGGATGGCGGGTATGGAGATAATGTGCCTTCTACGATAGTGGACTGTACCTCAGGGAGTATTGAAGTTATTAGAGAGGGGAAAGGGGATAGTGGGATTTTTGAGTAGAAAGTTGAAAAATACTATCTTTGCAGGATTGGTGGCAAAACGAATGAAAAACGAATTAATATCTATCGGAATTCCCATTTACAATGCAGAAAAATATATCGAAAGTACCTTGTTGTCTGCGCTTAATCAAACCTATTCCTCTTTGGAATAAATTATTTAAAATATCATTTCTTCGTAATTATAAAATTTATTGTGTACCCAGTCATCTGAATGAAGATAACGTTTTTTCATTTCAAGTTTTTCTTAATACATCCTCTTGTTCATTTCTCCCTGAAATTACTTATTTTTACTACGATACTCCAAATTCAGTAGTGAATAAATGTAGAGAAGGCAATACATCATTTCGTATTGCTCAGCAATTCACAGAAATAGTAGCTTTTAAATTCAAATATGCTCAAAATTATCAGCAAGAAAGGATATATGAGTCTTTACTTTTAAGAAGCATTTTTTTTATGTTTTTTGCAAATGAGCAAATTAGAATCAGTAAAGTAATTACACCGAAAGAAAAAAAAGAACTCTATAAAAAATTAAGTTTTCCTCTATCACTAAAAGAAGTATTAAAGTTGAAACGGAAAAAACTTTGTTTCTTGCAGCATTTTTTTTTATCTCGGATGCCATACAGAGATGTAATGATCAAGTTCATTTTGGAATTATCGACATTGAAGAAGAAATGGTTATGACCTAAATTGAATCTATTCAAAATTAATCCTATTTTTGCCCAAATTTTCAAAAAATCATGAAAAAAAGCACTTTTTTACTCTGCTGCCTCATTTTTGCATTTTTTACACAGATTTATGCACAAATTCCTTCTGGTTATTATAACACCGTGAACGGGAAAAAAGGAAGAGAACTTCAAGCTACATTAAATCAAATTATTAGAAACCACAGAAGTGTTACTTATGCAGAAGTATGGATATATTATCAATATACTGATTTAAAAGATAATGGGAAGATTTGGGATATCTACTCCGATAACCCGCAAGGGATACCTGCATACGAATTTAATTTCAGAACAGACCAATGTGTTAACATAGGTAGCAGTGAAGGAATATGCTATTCTCGCGAACATGTGTTTTGCCAAAGTTGGTTCGGCGGCGGAGATGGACCGCCTTTTACCGACCTGTATCATCTTTATCCTGCTGACGGATGGATAAATACCAAAAGAGGCAATATTCCTTTTGGAACGGTAAGCAATCCTGAGCAAACTTTTACAAACGGGACACAGATTGGACCCAATACTTATTCAAGTGCACCAAATAGTAGGTGCTTCGAACCAATTGATGATTATAAAGGAGACATTGCCCGCACATTTTTCTATATGGCAACACGTTATATGTTTCAAGATGGAAACTTTGCTGAATCGCCCATGACTATCAAATCGCAATTACAACCTTGGGCATTAAACATGTTATTAGAATGGCATGAGTCGGACCCAGTCAGTCAGAAAGAGATAGATAGAAATAATGCAATTTATGCAGTGCAGAAAAACAGGAATCCTTTTATTGATTATCCGGATTGGGTATTTAAAATTTGGGGCAGCGATTCTGTAAATCCGGTGCAAGTTACCACTGAGCCATTTCCCGAAAAACCAAGAATTAACTGGTTTGCACTTACAGATAACCGGACCTTGAAAATTACTTTTACTCGCCCCATGAAAAAATGGACAGTAGAAAATCCGCTGAATTATTACATCGGCGAAACTGTTGCAGTTACCGGGCTGCACTATCAAAATGATACATTAGAGCTGCATCTCGGAGGTTTATTCTCGCAAAATGTTACCTATAGTTTATCTATGCAACATTTATTAGCCCAAAATATGGCTTTTTTGAACGACACGATAATTTCGTTTTTGTATCCGTATAAAGTAGAACAAAAACCACTATTGGCTTGGACTTTCGACAATTTGCCGGCAAGACCGAATGTGCCAACAATGATCGCCGCCGATTATCATCTATTGGACACGGTTTCCGAAGCAATTTTATATTGCGATGGAACCTATCAATCAAGTGTTTGGCTGTGTACATCTAATAATACTACTGAGTTAAATGCTTTTGACGGCACCATTGTGGGTGATCCGCGCCCTGCGCCACACGCCGGAAGAGCGCTCGCTTTTACCAATGCTTCCGCCAATGGCAAATCGGTGGTATTCAAATTTCCTACCAAAGGCTATTTTAATTTGGCGTTAAGTATGGCGGTACGTAGAACAGCCAGCGGATTTACTTCTCATGAATGGGAATGGAGCTTAGATGGCGAAAATTACACATTTATAGAAAATGGCTCCACTACCTGCCCGCTTACAGACGGTGAATTTGTGCTTACCAATTTAGATTTGAGGGCAATAGATGAGTTAAATGACCAAATAGAAGTTTTTTTACGTTTAACGTTTGATGGAGGTAACGGCGCCACCGGAAATAATCGTTTCGATAACATCACTTTACACGGAGTTCCCATTCATGGCGGCAATGCTGTGAGTCTTAAAAAAAAATCTAACAGATTGCTCATCGCTCCAAACCCAACCCAAGGGCAATTTCGAATTATTGCTGATCATCTCGATCATCTTACTAATACTAATTACGTTATTTATAATTCGTTTGGTCAGACGATAAAAACCGGAAATTTAGAATCTTTTCTTATTGATATTTCTGATCAACCGAATGGAATATATCTTTTAAAAATTGCAGGTGAAGCTTTAAAAATCGTGAAATATTAGCCTAAGATCACGTATTCCAAAAATAATCACTTCATCTCGAAAAAAGATGTACTTTTGCACGCTTTTGTAAAAAACATTACATCACTTTAAATTAATTTATTATGATCAAAAAAGTAACAAGCAGCCAGCAGGCTATTGAATTGGAAGACAAGTACGGTGCGCACAATTACCACCCAATCCCCGTAGTACTTGCAAAAGGCGAAGGTCCTTTCATGTGGGACGTAGAAGGAAACAAATACTATGATTTCCTTGCTGCATATTCAGCCGTAAATCAAGGACATTGCCATCCGAAAATCGTTGAGGCATTATGCGAACAAGCGCATACACTTACCCTAACATCACGTGCATTTTACAACGATGTATTAGGAATTTTCGAAAAATATATCACCGAGTACTTCGGATACGATAAAGTACTTATGATGAACTCAGGCGCTGAAGCTGACGAAACAGCGATTAAACTTTGCCGTAAATGGGCTTACAAAGTAAAAGGAGTTCCGGAAAATCAAGCAAAAATTATTTGCTGCGAAAATAACTTCCATGGAAGAACAGTTACTATTGTTTCTATGTCGAATGACCCTGATTCTTATGGTGATTACGGTCCTTTCACTCCCGGATTTATCCGCATTCCTTACAACGATTTGGATGCTTTAGCCGAAGCGTTAAAAGATCCGAACGTAGCAGGATTTTTATTGGAACCTATTCAAGGTGAAGCCGGTGTGTTTGTACCCGATGAAGGTTACTTGAAAAAAGCATACGAGCTTTGTAAAGCCAATAACGTATTGTTTATTGCCGACGAAATACAAAGCGGTATTGCACGTACAGGCAAAATGTTAGCTTGTGATCACGAAAATGTACGCCCTGACCTTCTTCTTTTAGGAAAAGCTTTATCAGGAGGCGCATATCCGGTTTCAGCAGTTTTGGCTGATGACCCTATTATGCTCACTATTAAACCCGGCGAACACGGCTCTACTTACGGTGGAAATCCCGTAGCTTGTAAAGTAGCCATGGCTGCCTTAGAAGTGGTGAAAGAAGAAAAATTAGTTGAAAAATCAGATTATCTTGGTAAAATATTCCGTGAGGAAATGAAAGCCGTAAAGAGCGACATGATTGAACTCGTACGCGGAAAAGGACTTATGAATGCGATCATCATTCGTCCCAAAAACGGAAAAACAGCATGGGATGTGTGCTTGAAAATGAAAGAATTAGGCGTTCTTGCAAAACCAACACACGGACACATCATCCGTTTTACGCCTCCTTTGATTATTACCGAAGCGCAACTTCGCGAAGCAATTGAGCTTATTAAAAAAGCGATTTTATCGTTTGAATAAACAATTGAAAATTTAAAGATTTAAAAATTTAAGAATTTAAAAACCTTAATTTTTTAAATCTTTAAATTTTTAAATTCTTAACTTTTTAAATGGATTCTGAAAACTTCGAAAATAGCGCATTAGTCGAAAATTTTATCAATGTAGTTGATAATAACTTATCTCATTATTTCGATTCTATGGAAATGGAAATGATTATTGAGGAACTAATGCGCAATTTTCATTTTCATTATCTTAATTTAGCCATTGAACACGCGATAACGCAATTTCCGAACGAGTCGCAATTCCGCATTTACCGTGTAAAAAAATATATCCTTGAGTTTCAAATGGAACTGGCACAAAAGGAATTAGATGAAATTGAACGCACGTTTCCACCTTCCGCCGATCTTTATATTGAAAAAGTATTCTTGTCGAATATGACCAATAAAAAGGGACAAACGATTAAATGGTTGAACAAAGCATTGGATCTAGAGCCGAATGATCCCGACATTCACTTTTTATTGGGACATGAATACGTAAGAAAAAACGACATTCTTACGGCGGTGAAACACGCAAGCCTTGCCTTACAATCAGACCCTGTGTTTGGAGACAACTTATTCACCTATTCTTATCTTTTTGAAGAACTTAACAAACCGGATGAAGCCATTGAGTTTTTTACTATACTTACGGAAGAATTTCCTTTTATTGGCGCTACATGGTTCGGATTAGGATTCACGCTGAGTTGGAGCGGTCGATTTGAAGAAGCAATTGATGCTTATAACTTTGCGCTAACATGTGATGGCGATATTGCTTCCGCACATTTTAATATGGCAAATGCCTACTTTGAATTGAAAAATTACGACAAAGCGTTGCATCACTATTTTGAAGCATATAATATTGATAAAGAAGATTTTCAAGCGCTTACAAGCATTGGAGATTGTTATGCCGTTCAAAATTGGTACGAAGAGTCGTTGGAATATTATTACAAAGCTATCGAAAAAAATCCTACTTATAACGAAGCGGTTTTGGGAATCGTAAATGCGTTGAGCGAATCAGGGAAAATCGACGAAGCACGCGCTTTTGTGGAAAGCGCTTTTGAAAAAAATCCACAAAACATTGATCTTTTATTTACTGTCTCCACTTTCTTTCAATCAAAAGAAGATGCTAAATTTATCTATAAATTAGCGGAATTAACACTTAAGCATTTGGATAACAGTGATCATTTTTTCTTCTTCATTACACAGTTTTGCATTTTCAACAAAATGTATGATGTTGGGTATTCTATGATAGAAGAGTTTTTATATACGGAATACGTGTCGGAAAGCACACGTGCCAAAATGTACTATTATCTCGCTGCACTTTATTTTTTAAATGAAAATGTAGCGCAAGGAAGCATCTACTTAAGCGATGCATTGCTCATGAATTACGATTGGCACAAAAATTTCATGGAGCTTTCTCCGCTATTGGAAACTTATCCCGAAATATTGAGATTGATTGAGATATACGCTTAATTACTATTTGAAAGTAGAAATTCGGATTGACTTCTATTTTCCATTTCCAGTGCAATAGCGTAATATTTGTTGGCATTACGGATGTCACCCAAATTTTGATAAACTATGGCAATGTTTCTATATGCTCTGTAATCATCGTCGCCTAACTCAATAGATAGTAACATGTAGTCCAAGGCTTTTTCGTAGTTATTTGCCATGGCATAAGCAATTCCCATGTCTTTATAAAATATTGCTGATTTTTCAAATTTTTGTATCGAATTTGCTTCTTCAAATAATTTTATAGAACTACTTAAATCGTTAATATGTTTTCCATAAATTACTGCTTTTAAATGAATTATCTCTCCAAAATCAGGTGCCGCTTTTAATATTTCATCACAGGATTTTAGTATTTCCTGTAAAGAAGATTTTGTTTTGTTTTCGCTCAAGAGTTCATTAACATTATTGGCAACTGTTTGTGTATATTTGTAAACAACATCATAAATATAATTATTATAACTTAAGCTTTTTGCAAGGTATTTTAATGTATTGGGGATGTCATAATTATAATTATAATAAGCGTCTGCTAACAAATATAAAGCATCGGAGTGTTTTCCTTCCGGATAAAGTTTCACAGATTTTTCTAAATAAACGATGGCTTGTCGGTATAATTCGGCGCGTTCTTTTTTGCCATCCGGCAACAATTTAGCCTTTTGCAGCATGAGCTGTCCCGCATAACGATTACACCTTACTGAGTTTGAAGATATTTTTACATCGGTTGTATATAAAACATAGTCATTTTCCCATGCTTTATTTCTGCTTATTGTTTTAATTGAATATAAACACAAAATTATTGTTAAACAAATAGAAATAATTGATTGAGAGAGTTTTTTATTTTTTATATATCTAGGAATTAAATCGGTAAACAACCAAGCTAAGATTACACAAAAACCTATCGACGATATAAAAATAAATCTATCATTCATAAGTGTTCCGATAGGGAAAAACAAATTTGAAACAATGGACAAGGACAACAAGTAAATCCAAATTGACCATGAAACAATAGGGTTTTTATCCTTTTTTATTAAAGTGTAAATTGCATAAATTGCTAAAAACAAATAAATTAAAAGTGGAATAAATGCTTTTGGATTTGAAAAATTAATAATTTCAATATGAAGAGGATAGTAATCGGAGGTTAAAGGATGGGGAAATAATAACAGCTTAATATAAAGCCATAATGAATAGAAAATGGTTGCATATTTCTGTGAGATTGAAGCATTTAAAAAAGGATTATTCATGAATTCACTGAATACATACTGAGGTTGTGTAAAACCTATCATTTGACCACGGATGAGCAAAAACATTACCGATGCCGTTATTAATGGTATTAAAGTGATGAGAATAGTTTTTAGTTTTTTTTCTGAAAAAAAATACAACGATATGGGGATGATGGCCAAAAATGTAATAGCATTTTCTTTTGATAAAAGTCCCAAAAACAAGCAAATACCTGATAGGAACAAGTTATATATTTTTTTATTTTTACAATATACCATTGAAAACCATAATGCTCCAAGCGAGCCGAGAAGTGTCAGCATTTCATCCCTGCCTTTAATATTTGCAACAACTTCAGTATGAATGGGGTGTGCTAAAAACAGAATGGTAGCAACAAAAGGCAGGCTTAAAAACCATTTTTGATTATTTTGCAATGGAAAAAAGGTTGAAAGAATTTTAAAGAGTAAACAAGTGGTTAGTATATAAATAATTAAGTTTATAAGATGACTTACAAAAGGATTGCCGAGATGAGTTTCCAAGGTTACATCGTTCGTAATTTCTTTTCCAAAAATAGAAACTTCCAATGCAAAAGTGGCAAGCGAAAGAGGACGATAGCGATGCCCAACGTTCGAGGCATACATTTCTTGAACCTCTTTAGGAGTTTTCTCCTTTTCTTTCAATAGAAAATACCCGGTTGATATATCGTATGTAAAAATATCACGAATACCGGAAATTCCGTTTTGTGTAAAAGCATTCTCTGTTAGTACTATACTATCATCAACAGCATAATCATTTTTTAATGTATTTCCATAAAGAACAAAAGATAAAATGATAATAATCAGATAGACATAACGATTTGTTTTTTTATTTTTTAACATAAATTTCTAATTCTGTGAAAACCATTGAATAATTCTGGCAAAATTAGCAAAAGTATTTAATTAAGCAATCGTTTTTCCTAAAATCTTCCCGTGAAAACCATAGTAAAATTCAATAAAATCTTTATTTTCGCCATTGTAATTTATTGTCAAATACAATGCCTCCTCTCTTTGCAAACAAGTCCTATTGGCTTCAATTTTGCTACCTGCTCCTGTTTATTGCAGGTGGAGTAATCATTTTTGGTGCTTTAGCTTTATTGGTAAGTCAACTTAGTGGAATAGCAGTAGGCTCGCGATGGCATTTATATGTAACACAATCGATTAGTTCATTTGGAGTATTTTTCGCCCCTGCCCTACTCTTCTCATATTGCGCATCGAAAAGATGGTTCTCTTATAGCGAAGCCGATCAAATCGCAGCACCGCCGTTGGTAGGCTATGTGTTAATTTTATCATTATTTATCTTACCTGTAATTGCTTGTCTGGGCTATCTAAATGAACAAATTACACTTCCCGAATCTATGCAAAATATCGAAATATGGATGCGGAAAATGGAAGAAGCAAGTAAAGTAGCATTGCATACATTAACTGCAAACTCAAATATTCCTATCTTGTTGCTAAACATTATGGTTATGGCGATATTTCCGGCGATATTTGAAGAGTTTTTGTTTCGAGGTGCAATACAGCCGCTTTTCACTAAATGGTTTAATAATAAACACGTTGCCATTATAGTAACTGCATTTATTTTCAGCGCCATTCATTTTCAATTTTACGGATTTATTCCCCGTTTTTTGCTCGGCATATATTTAGGTTATTTATTGATATGGGGTAAATCGTTGTGGCTGCCCATTATTGCTCATTTTATGCATAATGCCGTCAGCCTCATTCTCGATTACGGCGCACAACGTCGCGGAATTGATTTGGAAACCGTTGATCCAAGCCAAATTAGAGAATTTTATCCGGTGGTTTTATTCAGCACATTTTGTGTAACGCTGTGCATCTATTATTTGTGGAAAAAATCGAAAAAAATAAATGTTTAATTAAAAAATGTGAAACCGAAAGTCGTCCAAGCATTCGAGAAAAATATTAAAACAAAGCTCATTCTTGTGTATACGATTATTGCATTACTATGCATAGGATTTATCGTATTGACCAAGGGTTTGTTTTCCGATTTTAGAAAACATCAGGAACAATACCGCTATAGCACACAAATTCTTTTGGAAACCAATCATTTGGTATCTCATTTTTATGATATACAAGAATATGGGAATCTATTTTTAATGCAAAAAGAAGTGCATTATTTGAACGTTTATCAATTGCAAATTGATTCTTTTCAGCAAAAGTTAGAACATATTGTACAATTTATTCAACGAGAAGATGAAAATGTGTATTTGGTTGACATTATTATATTGCTTCATCAAAAAAAAGTGATGTTGGGAAAATTGCGCGACTTGTTCACTAATAAAAAAGATATTGATCTTTTATATCAAAGGATTGCTGCAAAAATTGAAGCTGAAATAAATAAGGAACTACCACAAGTAGAAGCCACTACTGTAATGTTGCAAGACACGGTATGGCAAGATCCGAAAACCTTCGGGCAACGCCTAAGAGATGCTTTTCGATCATCTAAAAAAAGAGGAAAAGATATTGCTGCCGTTAACACAACGGTGATCACCGATAGTCTTATCCAACAGTCTTTTATGGTAAATTCTTTATTAGATAGTTTACAGAATTTAACGCAACAATATCAGCGTCAGCATGCAACAAAAATTGAGAAAATTGAAATTGAATTGTATGCATTACTCACTGCCGATCAATATATTACCAAAGAGATTACGGCTTTATTACTTCAACTTCATGAGAATATGTTGTTGGACGTGATTTCTTTAGGCGAGGAATATGAAAAAAGTGTACAACGCGCATTGGTGCAGAGCGTTGTTGCCGGAGCCATCGCATTATTATTTATCGCAACATTTATCGTTCTCATTTTTAGAAATATAAAAACAATCCAAGCTGCACATGAAGCTTTGGCATTGGAAAAACAAAAAACGGAAGAACTGATGGAGAGCCGACATCAATTGTTGTTAGCTATTTCTCATGATATAAAAACACCACTTAGTGCACTTTTAGGATATTTGGAATTATGGGAAAATGAAACATTGCCGCCTGCGCAACTCCGAGAACTAAACACCATGCAATATTCAGGCAAATATATTTTCACATTATTGAATAATTTGTTGGAATTTTCGCGCTTAGAGCAACAAAAATCGCAAATCATACAAGAAAACATTGAAATTGTACCATTTTTTATGGATATTGTAGAAATGTTTCAACCTTTATGCAATGAAAAAGAAAATAAGTTGAATTATCATATTGATGTAAAAAATAATCTTCAAATTTTAATAGACTCACTAAAATTGAAACAAATTACCGTAAATTTGATTTCAAACGCAGTAAAATACACATCCAAAGGAGAAATAAATGTATATGTAGCAGAAGTTTTTGAACCGGATTTATGTCTCAAAGTTACCGTTTCCGACACAGGAAAAGGAATTCCAAAAGAAAAATTAGCCTCTCTTTTTGAGCCATTTACAAGAATTGAAAAAAATAGTTCCGGAATCGAAGGTAGCGGACTTGGACTATTTGTAGTAAAAGGCTTGGTTGATTTGTTGAGAGGAAATATAGAAATTCATACTGAAGAAAATCAAGGTGTTACAGTAACTTTTTCTATTCCATTTGAAAATGTTTTAGAACCTGCTAAACCGGTTGCTCGCCCTCAAGAACCTTTAAGAATATGGGTTATCGAAGATGATGCTACCCAGTTACAGGTTATTGTTTCCATGTTGCAAAAATTAGGACATACGGCAATTACAAGCGCAACTAAGGAAGCGTTTGAAAATGAATTACAAACAGAAGGTAAAAATTACAATATCGTATTTACCGATTTGGAAATGGGTGCCTTAAGCGGTTACGAAGTATTGCAAAAAATCAAAGCCTGTTTTGATATACCTGTCATTTGTTTGTCGGGAAACGTCACTATTTCAAAAACAGAACTTCAACAAATCGGTTTTGATGATTTTTTAGAAAAACCATTTTCACTCAATCAGTTAGAAAAAGTATTAGCTTTGGTTTCTAAACGAAAAAATAAAACGCCTGATTTATTTTCATTACATACGTTAAATGAATTATTTGGCGATGATAAGAAAACTGTTTTTGCATTATTAAGCACATTTACAGCATCTTTACCTAATGATATTGAAAAATTTGAACGTGCTTTAGCGGAAAAAAACCTATTTTTAGCACAACAAACCGCACACAGATTATTGCCATTTGCTAAGCAAATAAATGCCAATGAAGTTACTTGTATCTTGGAAAAAATAGATCTTTCTAAAAAACAAACCCATCTTCATTTTGAAGATTTTAAAGTAGATATGATTTTATTGATTTCAAATTTGAAACAATTGTTATTAGAAATTCAAACATTTCTATCCCATTGTTAATTGTCATTTCAAAAGTTTATGTTAATTTGCAAATTAAACAAATTGTAACTAAATCGTATGAAAACTTTTGCCATAGGCGGGATACACCCAGAGGAGAATAAATTTGCAAATCATCAATCTGTTGAAGAGTTTCCAATTCCTAAAATTGCCACTGTTTTTATTCATCAGAATTTAGGTGCGCCTCCTGTGTGCCAAGTAAATAAGGGAGATACGGTAAAAGTAGGCACATTGTTGGCAAAGGCAGAGGCGTTTATTTGCGCCAACATGCATTCGCCCGTATCAGGAAAAATTACTCACATAGAAGATGTTGCCGATTATGCTTATTTCAAGAAAACAGCGGTAGTAATTGAAGTAGAGGGTGATGAATGGGAAGCCGACATTGACCGCTCGCCCAAAATTGTAAAGGAGATAAAGTTAAACAAGCAAGAAATTATTCAACGGATTAAAGATTGTGGCATCGTGGGATTAGGTGGCGCCTGCTTCCCCACTCACGTGAAATACATGCTTCCCGAAGGAAAAACCGCTGAATATTTGCTCATTAACGCTGCCGAATGCGAACCGTATCTCACTGTTGACCATAGAATAATGTTAGAAAGAGCCGAAGAATGTTTGATAGGAATTAACGCTCTGCTAGTTGCATCGGGTGCTAAAAAAGCAAAAATCGGTATCGAAAATAATAAAAAAGAGGCAATTAAACATTTAAAGGAAGTTGCCAAACAATTTCCTGATATTGAAGTAGTAGCGTTAAAAACAAAGTACCCGCAAGGCGCAGAAAAACAACTAATTAAAGCTTTAATTAATCGCGAAATTCCTGATGGAAAATTACCTATAGAAGTAGGCGCCATTGTGAGTAACATTGATACTTGCTTGGTTGTGTATGAAGCTATACAGAAAAATAAACCGCTCATTGAGACTTATATGACGGTTTCCGGCAAAAAAGTAACACATCCGAAAAACCTTAAAGTTCGTATCGGAACACCTATTATGGACATTTTACATGCTGTGGGCATTCCTGAGCACACCGGAAAAATAATCGCCGGTGGTCCTATGATGGGAAAAGCAGTTTCTAATCCGCATTTCTTTGCTGTAAAAGCCTTGTCCGGTTTATTGCTTTTAGATGAAAAAGAGAGCAAGCGCGGAGAAATAGAACCTTGCATTCGCTGCGGAAAATGCTCGTATGCTTGTCCACAAGGATTAGAACCTTATTTGTTAGCACCGTTATCAGAACATAAACGTTTTGAAGAATGTGAAAGTAACGGCGTTTTAAATTGCTGCGAATGTGGCTCTTGTTCATTTACTTGTCCTGCAAACCGCACATTGTTAGACCATATTCGTGTGGCAAAACGTACAGTAATGGCATCAAAATGCAAATAATTATGAAAAATATTGACTTTATAGCCATTGCCAAACAAGTGCTTCAATCGGAAGCCAATGCAATTTTACGTTTGCAAGATTTTGTTAATGAAGATTTTGTGAAAGCATTGTATCTAATAAAAGATGCACCTGGTCGTTTAATCGTTACCGGAATTGGAAAGAGCGCCATTATTGGTCAGAAGATTGTGGCAACCCTCAACTCCACAGGAACTCCGGCTATTTTTATGCACGCTGCCGAAGCCATTCATGGCGATTTGGGTATCATTCAATCTGAAGATGTGATATTGTGCATTTCACAAAGCGGAAACACACCTGAAATATCGGTGTTGATTCCTTTTTTTAAGCGACAAGGCAACAAGTTTATCGCTTTAGTGGGCAATATGAGCTCATTTTTAGCGAAAGAAGCTGATGTAACGCTCAACTGCTCGGTAGAGCGTGAAGCGTGCCCCAATAATCTGGCACCCACGTGCAGCTCCACCGCACAATTAGCAATGGGCGATGCGTTAGCAAGCTGTTTAATTGAATTAAGAGGCTTTACTTCAGAAGATTTTGCCAAATATCACCCCGGAGGTATTCTTGGTAAACGCTTGTATATTAAAGTGCAAGATCTGTACAAATTCAATGAAATCCCGATGGTTTCACCAAATGCACCCATGCCGGAAGTAATTTTAGAAATATCCGGTAAACGTCTGGGCGTTACGGCAGTAATGGAAAACGAAAAGCTTATGGGCGCCATTACCGATGGTGACTTAAGAAGAATGCTCCAAAAAAATCCCGATTACACGCACTTGCTTGCCAAAGATGTAATGACGTTACATCCTAAAACGATAACCGAAGATATTCTGGCGGTTGAAGCTTTGGAAATTATGAAAGCGAAGAATATTACTAATCTTTTTGTAGTGGATAGTTTGGGAAGATATTTAGGGGTGTTGCACATTCATGATATTATAAAGGAGGGGATTGGATTATGAAGATAATATATTATTTAATAATAACCGCCGCTCTAATAATTCAAAGTATTTTCTCAATTAGAGCGCAAAGTACCGAAGGAAGAGAATTTTGGTTGACTTTTGGAAGAAATAGCAACACTACTTCCACAAGCGGTCTTAACCTGCAAATACGCATTGCGAGTGGTCCTCAACTCACCAAAGGCACTTTCTATTTTACCAACTTGGGAACTGAGTATGAGTTTAGTATTGACGCTCAACAAGTGTATACTTACAATCTTAGTATCGCCGAAATGCAGGCAGTATATAACACAACAATGGGTGTATCCAATCTAAGTATTCATATTATCACCGATTATTCGGTTACAGTTTATGTTATGAACCAAGCAGGACCATATCTTGAAGCCACGAATATTCTACCGGTAACCGCTATTGGAAATAATTATTATCAAATATCGTATACTCCTTCTCCCAGCTATCTTGACGCTTATGCGGTAATAGCCATTGAAGATAATACGCGCGTATATCATAATGGAGCTCCTATGCCTTATCAAGGCGGGATTCTAAATGCCGGACAAGTGTATTACAGAACATCTTCAACAGATATGACAGGCGCCCATATCACTTCCGATAAATCTGTTGCATTTTTTGCACTCAATCAATGCGCTCAAGTCCCTATCGGTTATGATTATTGCGACCCTCTGATACAGCAATTGGCTCCGGTGGAGACGTGGGGTAAAAATTTTCTCGTGCCGGTTTCAAATCAAGGGATTAACATTGCGCGAGTTGTTGCCTCGCAAAACAATACAAATGTTACACAAATCGGGGGTATCATACGACTGGGGGTACCGGGCGCTCAAACAAGCCTTACCAATTTGCAAGCGGGTCAATTTGTTGAATTAGAGGTATCTGTAGCCAATGGAGGCTGTTATATTCAATCTCTCGACAAGCCGATTGGTGTTTGTGCTTACCTTCCCAGTTCGAGTTTTACAGGCTCCGGTGATCCGGCGCAAAGCTGGCTTCCTGCTATAGAACAAACCACTACAAGAACATTAATATCCCCTTTTTTACTCGACTATATTAATGCTCATTATGCTTTAGTGAGCACCTCCACTGCTACGAAAAACAATACCATGGTTAGTATTGGTGGAGCACTTCCTTCAATTTTAGTCGGAGGCACTTGGGTTGACAACGTTGCTGCACAGATGTCGTTCTACGCAATGCCGCTTACCAATGCTTCCGCCTCACACTTCTTTACCAATTCGGCAGGTCTTGTCGTAATGTGCTATGGATTAGGAGGTACCTCATCCTATTACTATCTTGCCGGTTCAGCCATGCGCGATTTAGCAGCGGCATTTTACGCTAATGATGTTCATTATCAGGATTTTGAAAGTAGTCCTATCTGTGAAAATGAGATTGAATTTCGAGCAGAAATAGAGGGATTACACGTAGAGCCGGAAAGGTTAAAATGGTATATTGACGGGGTAGAGGAAACTTCAGCACGAGACCAAGAGACGTGGAGCAAAACGTTTTCCCCCGGAGAATATGAAATAAAAATGTGGGTGCGTTATGAAAATGATGATACCATATCTATGAAAGGAACACTAAAGATATGTGAATTAGCGGCGGCGTTTTATGCAAACAATGTTCATCATCAGGTTTTGGCTGATACAACTTTTTGTTCAAATGATGTGGATTTCTACGCCGAGTTAAAGGGAGTCCACTCAGACCATGGCAGTTTAAAGTGGTATATTAACGGAGTAGAGGAAGAGGCTGCACGAGACAAACCGGAATGGAGTAAAATTTTTTCCAACGGAGAATATGAAATAAAAATGTGGGTGCGCTTTGAAAATGACGAGACCGAATCTATAATAAACACACTAAAGATTCTAAAACCTTGGATTAAAATTAGAAACTATAGATATTAGTACTGTATTTTTGTTAAGAATAAAAATCACAAAAAACACTAATTTCGCACAAAATTCAATAAAATATGAAAAAAGCAACCCTCTCCCTCCTCGTAGCCCTCTTCGCTACCTTCTCCGTGCTCCAAGCACAAAAACAGTACAAATACGAAACTGTTCCCAACGATCCGCTGAATGCACGTATTTACACGTTAGACAACGGTTTAATCGTCTTTTTAACGCAGTATAGAGAAGCTCCGCGCATTCAAGCGTACATTCCGGTGAAAGTGGGAAGTAAGAACGATCCTGCTGAAACTACCGGTTTGGCACACTACTTCGAACACATGATGTTTAAAGGTTCAGCCGATTTTGGCACCATTGACTGGGAAAAAGAGCAAGTAATGATCGCGCAAATTGAAGAATTGTTTGAGCAATATCGCGTATTAACAGACGAAAGTGAGCGTGCCGCGTTGTATAGAATTATTGATAGTGTTTCGTATGAAGCCAGCAAGTTGACCATTCCCAACGAATACGACAAAGCGATGAAGTTTATTGGATCACAGGGTACAAATGCAGCAACTTCAAATGATTACACTTTTTATATGGAAAATATTCCGTCTAATCAATTGGAAAATTGGGCAATTATTCAGGCAAATCGTTTCGATCATCCGGTGTTGCGCTTGTTTCACACTGAGTTAGAAACGGTTTATGAGGAAAAAAACATGTCGCTAACTAACGACAATCGCAAAGCCATTGAGGCGATTCTTGCCGGATTGTTTCCTAACCATCCTTACGGAAATCAAACAACATTAGGCGAAGCCGAACATTTGAAAAATCCGTCCATGAAAAACATTCGTGAGTTTTACGATCAATATTATGTGGCTAATAATATGGCAATTATCCTGTCGGGCGATTTTGAGTTTGATGATGCCATTGCAATTATTGACAAACATTTCAACAAATTAAGAAGTGGTAATATTCCGGAATTGATTTATACCGGAGAGAGTCCAATTACTCAACCTGTTATAAAAGAAGTAGTGGGTCTGGATGCCGAATTTATCAACATGGCGTTTCGTGTGGATTTGCCTGCAAATCATCCCGATATTTATATTTTAAATATGTTAACCCGCGTATTGTTTAATGGAAAATCAGGATTGATTGACTTGAATCTGAATCAAAAACAAGCGGTTATGAGTGCCGGTGCAGCTGCATACGTGTTGACCGATAATGCCGCACTATTTTTAACCGGAAAACCGAAAGAAGGACAAACTTTAGAAGAAGTACGTGATTTATTATTACAACAGATTGATTTATTGAAACAAGGAAAATTCAGCGATGATCTGTTAATCGCCGTAATCAATAACATGCGTTTGCAGGAAATGCGTCAATTGGAAAGCAACGCTTCGCGCGGCAGAATGTTGATGAGCGCATTTTGGAACGATGTTCCATGGGCTGTAGCCTCGCAGTCCATCGCTAATTATTCAAAAATTACAAAAAAAAATATTGTCGATTTTGCCAATAAACATTTTCACGACAATTATGTAATTGTGTATAAGCGACAAGGAACGCCTGAGGAAGTAGCAAAAGTGAACAAACCCGCTATTACTCCCATCCATATTAATCGTGATGCCGAGTCTGATTTTATGTTAAAACTTAAAGAGAATAAAGTAGAGCCTATTCAGCCTGTTTTTATTGACTTCAAAAAAGACATGACGATTATTCCTAATAAAAATTTCAACATTTATTACATTGAAAATGTAGAAAATGCTACATTTAACCTGCAATTTCGCTATAAAATAGGTGAATTGAACGATTTGCGTCTGCCTTTTGCTGCTGACTATATTTCTTATTTGGGAACTTCAAAAATGAGCGCCGACAAAATTCAAGAAGAGTTTTACAAATTAGCGTGCAACATGAATTTATCGTGCAGTGATGAATATACAACACTTACTATTAGTGGTTTGACAGATAATTTTGCGAAAGCATTACAACTTACATTATCGGTAATGAAAGATGCACAGCCTAACGCCGAAGCGTTGCAAAACTTAGTTTCCAATGCGCTAAAAGCAAGAAGAGATGCGAAAAGTAATCAAAATGCGGTTCAAAGTGCACTTCGCAGTTATGGCGAATTTGGACCTGGATTAGCTAAACATCTCCTTTCTGAAGAACAACTACAAAAACTTACTCCTAATGAAATGATTAACTTAATAAAAGATCTGTTGAACATAAAACCTGAAATCTATTTTTATGGAAATCTTTCTGCTGATGAGTTCAATAAACTTTTGTTGAAAGACTATAAAACACCTAAAAAATTCATTGAACCGGCAACAGCTAAAGTTTTTAATCGCGTTGAAGTAAGTGAGGATAAAGTCTATTTTGTACATTATGATGCAAAACAAGCAAGATTATTTACCTATTCAGATGGCACACCATTTAGTGTGCAAAAATTACCAAACATCAATATGTACAATCAATATTTTGGTGGTAGTATGAATGCTATTGTGTTTCAAGAAATGCGCGAAAAACGCTCGTTGGCATACACGGCGCAATCACGTTATATGTCTGCAAATGAGATAGGTAAAAATAATTACAATTTCTCCTTTATTGCCACCCAAAACGATAAAGTAGCTGATGCGTTTGAGGCATTTAACGAATTGTTTAATGACATGCCGCAGTCGGAAGCTGCGTTTAAATTAGCAAATGAAGCTGCTTTACAATCTATTGAAACCAACAGGATTCAGAAAATCGCTATTTTCAATGCGTGGCGCAACGCACAAAGAATGGGAATTGACTACGACATTAATAAAATATTGTATGAAGCGTACAAAACTTTAACATTGGATGATGTGGTAAAGTTTAATCATAATCACATTAAAGACAGAAAGAAAGTGTATATGATTTCCGCCAAAGAGAGCGATATGAACTTTGAGGAATTGCAAAACAAATTTGGTCCGGTAAAAAAACTAACTTTAGAAGATATTTTTGGATATTAATGACTTATCCTGAAATTATAGCACATATTTTCCAATCCTTCCCCATGTATCATCGCATTGGAAGTGCGGCGTACAAAGAAGGATTGGAAAATATTGAGCAACTTGCCGAAATGGCAGGAAATCCTGAAAAGAAAATCAAAGCCATTCATATTGCCGGAACAAACGGGAAAGGCTCTGTAGCGCATTTGTTAGCATCTTATTTTCAAGAGCTTGGCTGGAAAACCGGATTATTCACCTCACCACACTTAATTGATTTCCGTGAGCGCATAAAAATCAATGGAAAAGAGATTTCAGAACAAAAAGTGGTAGATTTTTTCGGAAAATACCAAGAAAAAATGACTGAAATATCGCCTTCTTTTTTTGAAATGACTACTATTTTAGCCTTTGACACATTTGCCAACGAAGAAGTTGATATTGCCATTATTGAAACCGGTTTGGGCGGAAGGTTAGATGCCACCAATATCCTCTCCCCTATCCTATCGGTAATTACCAATATTTCATTAGATCACACCAAAATGCTGGGCAACTCTTTACCGGAAATTGCTTACGAAAAAGCCGGCATCATTAAAGAAAACACTCCTGTAGTCATCGGCGAATATTACCCTGAAACTTTTCCTGTTTTTGAAAAAATGGCGAAAGATAAAAATGCTCCACTTTTTTTAGCCGAAGAATATACCGATGACTTGGATTTTGGCGGCACGTATCAACGAAAAAATTTGGGGACATTTTTGAAATGCGTACACGTTTTTGAAAATACGGTGTGCGGTATGAGGTATGAGGTATGCGATGAAAAAAGCAATAAACTATCCCCTTCAAAATTTGAAGGGGTGCCCGAAGGGCGGGGTAGTTTATATAAAAACATCATTCTCAATACTATTAAAAACCTCCAACAAAACACCAACTTCATGGGCAGGTGGCAAATTATTTCCGAAAAACCACTCACCATTTGCGATGTAGCGCACAATTCCGCCGGAATTGCAGCAGTAATGACACAATTACAAAACTTGCCCCATCAAAATTTACACATTGTAATAGGTTTTGCCAATGATAAAGACCTTGACGAAATTACACCTCTGTTACCCAAAAATGCAAGATATTACGCCTGCCAAGCCCAAATTGAACGTGCCATGCCGGCGGAAGAATTGTTTGAAAAATTATCTTTAGCAAAACTCAATGTCGTTAAAGGCTTTGATGTCATTAATACTTATAAGCAAGCCTTTAACAATAGCCAAGAAAACGACATTATTTTCATTGGCGGCAGTTTCTTTGTAGTAGGAGAATTCTTATCAACAAAGTGTAACCATCAACTGTGAATTTTCAAACCGAGTTACTTTAATTTCAGCATCTTTATCAACCCACCCAAGCTCGGATATGGCATCATAGATTTCATCTTCGATTTCTACTTTTCCTGCAGGGCGTAAAAAAGTAATGGCACGCCCGGTTTTCCCAACCAATTCGTTCAAGGCAAGATCTTGAGAGATAAAACCGGTTTCTTTTCCTAATTCGGTTTTTAAAGCGATGGTTCCTAATCGTGTATTAGTATTAATCAATCTCATTCCAAGCCAAATAGAAATAAAAAATCCGACAGAAGCAAATCCTATGACAATGGCAATTTTTTTGATGAGCATTGTTGGAGGAACAAACGAAAAATCAAATCCGAAATTCGGTGTCATAGAGAGCACCAAACCTGTAAGAATCAATATAATGCCTGATATTCCGGCAACACCAAAACCCGGCAGGACAAATATTTCTAAAAGAACGAGTCCTATTCCTAAGATAAAGAGCAAAATTTCCCAATGTTCTGCTAAACCGTGCAAATAATGCGGCGCAAAATAGAGCGCTGCGGCTGTTAAGGCGGCGACAAGCGGAAATCCCACCCCCGGAGTTTGCAGTTCAAAATATATCCCTCCAATCATAATCATGATTAATATGCCACTGACTAAAGGATTTAACAAAAAAAGTATAATCCTTTCTATAATGCCCGGATTTTGTTCTACAAAATAGTAATCATCAATGCCGGCTAATTTCATCACTTCTTCTTTTGAGTTGGCTTCTCCTTCGCAAAATCCAAGTTTAATAGCTTCTGAAGTAGTTAAAGTCAATACTTTACCTTTTTCACTTATTCCTTTTATCTCTACATCGGGATCTACCATGGCTTGAGCAATATCGGGATCCCTTCCGGTAGCCATTGCGGTGGAACGCATCATAGAGCGCATGTAGGATTGGTATTTATCCGGCATCACTTCTCCCGTTTGGTTTACCACGGAGGCAGCGCCGATGGAAGCTCCGTGCGCCATATAAATGCTGTCGCAAGCAATGGAAATCAGCGCACCTGCCGAAGCTGCATTTTTATCAATAAATACAAATACAGGCATGGGTGCATCTAATAATAATGTGCGAATATTTTCAGCGGCTTCCAATTCGCCGCCGAATGTGTTCAAGCGCAAGAGTAAAATATCGGCTTTCTGATTTTCAGCTTCTTTAACCGCTAACTCCGTGATACGTTGCGCAGGTTTAGCAATAACATCGTCAATGGTGAAATAATAAACTTTTGTTCCGTTTTGTTGTGCAAGAGAGGTAAAGGGGAGAAGGGAAAAAAGGAGAAAGGTAAAAAGCAACCTCATGCCGTATACCGTATACCGCATACCTTTTACCGCAAGCCATTTATCATTCATCACATATCAGATTTTAGTGCTTACGATACGAATCTACTTTTTCTTGAAGTCCATCAGGAATAGGCTGTTGCAAACGAACAAGTATTCTCAGATACATGATATTATTTTGCATATCTTCCTTATTAATGTTGTATGCTTTTTCTGCCCAAACTAACGCTGTTTCTAAAATTTCATTAGCTTTTTTCAGAGCTGCCTCAGCTTCAGTGAATTTGCGTGGTCTTTCGTTCAATTTAGCTTCTTTAATATCATCCCAGTCCGCTGCTTCGTAAAAATAGCGGTATGCCATTTGTTGGGTCAGGTCAAAGTCATTCGGTGCAATTTCTAATCCCGCATTAATCACCTCTTCTGCAAGCAAATACTCTTTATTATTTACCAAGTGACCTGCAACGATATTAATTACGGCAGGATTATCTTTATATTGTTCAAACATTTTCAGTGCTGCTGCTTTAAGTTTTTCGGTATCGCCTATCATCGCAAGATAATCTAATTCATAACCTTTTACATCTATTGCCAAGTCATCGGGAATCACTTTACGTGCTTGCGCTAAAATTTCACCACTCTTTACGGTATCTTTTTCTTGTTTATAAATATCGTATAGGTTCAAATAAATATCGGGGAGTGCCACATTCAATTTAGCGGCATCTAATAATATTCTTTTATAATTTGCCTCATCTCCCATAGCCCTATAGCTATTAGCCAAATCCAAATAAGCATAAGCCAAATAGAGCGCATATCCTCTAGGATCCACTTTATAGCTACGAATCACCAGGTTAAGTAACCTGATGGCTTCCGCATAATCCTTTTTATCCATAGCTTGCGCAGCCATCTCACTAATAGGCTGAGCAGAAAGAAGTTGTCCTTCTCTTGGATCTATCAAGCCCGTAGAAGCTTTTATATCAGGTTTAAGTTCCAATGCTTTATAAAAAGACTCGTTAGCAGTAACAATGGCATCAGGCCAACGAATTACATATTTAGAATCTCTACTTTTTCTATTAAGCTCATGTTCGTGTAATTGAATTAACACATTGCCGCGTACCAACCAAACATCTGCACTTGATTCGTTGCCGGGGAAGCATTCTTCTTCCATTATTTTTCTTGCTCTAAGAACCTCACCTTGGGTCACTAAAATGTAGGTAACATCTTTAAGACAAGCAGGCTGTGCGAATAGATAACCTGCGAGAAAAACTAAGATTGCAGAAATAAACGTTTTTTTCATAGTAGAATATTTTTTAAGGTTTATAAATTCAATAATTGTAACCACAAAAAAACGATTTTTTTTGATAATAATTATAGCTATACTTAAAAAAGAGGTTCACTCCTTCTTTTTTCGTCTTTTTTTATTGTGAAAAATTATTGTTTTTTCTATTTCCGGTTCATCGTTATTTATAAAATGACCAGACATCGGAGTTAGTTTGCAAATAATAGGAATCCCTATCCATTGTTCAGGCAAACAGAGAATCACAGTATCGGTTTTTGGAAGCAAAACAATTTTTTTCATCGCACTTTAAGCAAACACAATATGCGGAAAAATAAGTATAACATAGTGAAAAAATGCGCTATTAAGGTACTTTCCTGCATTTTTCAGGTTATTTTCTACATTTTTCTAAAATATGCATATTTTCACAATATAATTTTAACATTCAAGCAAATATAGTTTTTTTAATCAAAAGTGCAGTTATTTTAAGCCAATCTATTTACTCTTTATAAGTAATAATCAAATTAAAAATACATTTTATCGAAAAAAAATAAAAAGGATATGCTTAAAGCATTGAAAAAAGTATATTTTTGCGCCCTCAAAACAAAGGATGTTTGAGTAGCTCAGCAGGTAGAGCACATCCCTTTTAAGGATGGGGTCCTGGGTTCGAATCCCAGCTCAAACACTTTTTTAGTCAAAAAAATGCGATAAA
>WQTS01000128.1 GCA_009786185.1 Bacteroidota bacterium | reverse complement strand
TCAAACTGCGCATATCCCCCAATAAAGAGCGCGCCAAAAAATAAGAAAAAGATAATTTTTTTCATGTGCATAAAGATTTATATTTAATTAACATCGCAAAACTAAAAGTAATCTTCTATTTTTTTATTCACTTTCTGAATAATTTATTATTTTCGCGCATAATTTATGCAATAATGAATATTGGAAATAACATTAAGAACATCAGAGAGTTAAGAAACTTTTCTCAAGAATATGTGGCAACGGAAGTAGGCGTATCTCAATCTACATATGCACGAATTGAAGGGGGCACAACAATACCTAAAATTGATAGATTGCAACGAATTGCAGATGTTTTGGAAGTTGATCTCTCCACTTTGCTTAGTACAACAAATATTTTTCATTTTATTTTCAATGAGACAGCCAATCAAAGTGGCTACTATATCAATAGTCAAACTAATAATAATTTTGATATTGAGATGCTTAGAAAAATAATTCAAGAAGAGTTAAAAAAGGTATAATAGAATCTACGCACGAGAAATCAACTTTTAATCGTTATTTTTCCACAATGAAAAAAATAACCTCCATTTCCATTTTTTTGCTTCTAACCGCCCTCCTCTTTGCCCAATCGCCCGGAAAATATTGGGTGCAGTTTAATATTAGAGACGCAGGCAACTATACTATAGATAGACCGGAGGCATTTTTGTCTTCCATTGCCATCGAAAAAAGAAACAAATTTAATATTCCTATCACGGAAAACGATATTCCTGTGAGTCGGAAATTTATAGAAACTGTTAAAAAAATGGATACTACCGCCGTGCTTTTAACAACTTCAAAATGGCTAAACGGAGCTACTTTTTATTCGGAAAACCCTGATTTTATTGCTTTAATAAAAGGAAATGAATTTGTGGCTTATGTTGAACAAACCCATATTGGCAGTGAACCGGAAATATTTACGCAGGAAAATACTTCGTTTTTCAATGCTGCTATACCTGTAGTAGATATTCCGAATGATTTGGACTACGGATTAGGAACCAGACAAATACGGATTAATAATGCGCATTGGTTGCATCGTTTGGGCTATAAAGGCGAGGGCGTTTCGTTGCAGCTACACGATGGCGGCTTTCTGTATGCCGACACCATTCGTCATTTTCGCCAACATTTTGCAGACAATCGGGTGCGTGGCGTAAAAAACATCGTGCAACCTTCAATCTCCACTTTTCGCGATGGAGACCACGGTACCGGAGTTTGGTCGTGCATTGCCGCTTATATTCCGGGAGAATTGGTAGGAAGTGCGCCGGCATGCAATTTCTATTTGGTTCAAACAGAGGATAATCGTACCGAATATGTGGTTGAAGAGGATAATTGGGTAGCAGCGCTTGAGCTTGCCGACAGCTTAGGAGTTGATGTCGTTAGTTCTTCGTTAGGCTACACAACATTCGATGATACTACTTACTATAGAGGATACAGCAGTTTGGACGGAAAAACGAGTCGCGCTTCATTGGCTGCCGATATTGCCGTTTCAAAAGGAATGATCGTAGTAAACAGTGCCGGAAATTCAGGAAATAAAAAATGGTTTTATATTGGAGCGCCTGCTGAAGCGACTCATATTCTTGCCGTTGGCGCAACAGATTCGCTCGGTAATAAAGCTCCGTTCAGCTCATTTGGTCCTACTTACGATGGCAGAATAAAACCCGATGGCGCCGCCGTAGGCTGGCATACTTATGTGGGATTAAAAACCGACAAAACGATTCGCGGCAACGGCACTTCGTATTCTGCGCCTTTGTTTGCGGGAATGGTTGCTTGTTTGCGCCAAGCATTTCCATACAAAACGTCTTTTGAAATTATTGATGCCGTGCGTAAAAGCGGAATGCAGTACGCTACCCCTGACAGCGCTCTCGGGTATGGAATTACTGACTTCTTAAAAGCATATAATCTATTATTAGAGCCTGAAAATAAAAAACTTAACCTTAATTTCGACACTTTTGTTATCACAGATAAAGAGTTTCCTTTTACTATTGAAACAAAAGGTAATGCGAAAGTAACTATAACCCACGGTTTACGAAGCGATGGAAAAATGAAGTCCAAAGATTTTAATTTGAAAGCGGGTGAAAATAAAATTACTTTGACGGTCGCCGCATTACCCGAAGGAAAGAAATACGACTTTATTGATCTTCGGATTTCTGACGGGAAAACTGAATATCAATATGTTTTAGGAAGAGAATAATACATTTTTCTCACTCTTCTATTTTCAATAAATAATACGCCGCCGTAGTATAAAAATCCTGCAAATAAGGAATTTGGAAAATTTTGGGTAACCGCCGTGGTTTAAACCCAAATTTAGTTTGGTAATTTGGATTGATAAACCAATGTGTTTTTCTATTTACAGTATAATTTTCTTGGCGAATAATTTTTTCAAATTGCTTGATACTAATGCCTGTTTCTGCTAAATTCAATAACCCTTCTATTTCTCTATCCGATGAACCCAAGATTTTTAGTATGGTTTTGTACACCGGTTTTGGAAAAGCATGAATATATGGCATTCGACTGATCCACTTTTTGTGACTGACTTGCTGATGTCCGCCAAAAGGCATTCGCCATGGCGGAAAAGCAAAAAACACAACGCCGGTCGGTGCAATGAATTGTTTGAGATGTTTCATAAATTGCTCCTGTGCAGGAATATGCTCAATTACATCACGTAAAAAGACAACATCAAATGCGCCGCCTATTTCATCGGGAGTTACCTCGTAAATATTTTTGTTTAATAGTTGTAAATTAGACTTTAAAGGATTTTCTTCATAAAATATTAAAGCATTATTGTAGCTTGTTTCCGATAGCTCAACACCATAACATTCGCATCCGGTTTCGAGAAAAGGGAGCAGGTTGCCGCCTTCTCCGCAACCTATTTCAAGTACTCGAAGTTTCTTATCAGTATCAATACCTTGAAGGATGTAGGGTAAAACATATTTTCTTGTGCTTTCACTTTGTTCATTAAAATATTGCTGGCGGTTTTTATGTCTTTCTTGCATGGTTTGTTAATTTTGAATTTTGGATTCAGAATTCAAAATTCAGAATCCAAAATCTTACCCTACACTCCCTTCTAAGCTGATTGCTAATAATTTTTGTGCTTCAGCGGCGAACTCCATAGGAAGTTTATTCAACACGTCTTTGGCATAACCGTTCACTATTAGGCTGATAGCGGATTCTTTGTCAATGCCGCGTTGTTGGCAGTAAAAGAGTTGGTCGTCTGAAATTTTTGAAGTGGTGGCTTCGTGCTCCAGCACGGCGCTCTTATTGTGGCAATCTATGTAAGGAAAAGTATGTGCGCCACATTTGTCGCTCATTAACAGCGAGTCACATTGTGAAAAATTGCGTGCATTTTCGGCATTTTTGGCTACGCGCACCAAACCTCTGTAGCTGTTTTGGCTTTTTCCTGCGGAAATTCCTTTAGAAACAATTAAGCTACGCGTGTTTTTCCCTAAGTGAATCATTTTGGTACCGGTGTCTGCCTGCTGAAAATTATTAGTTAAAGCCACCGAATAAAATTCGCCTACGGAGTTATCGCCTTGCAACACGCAACTCGGATATTTCCATGTAACGGCAGAGCCTGTTTCCACTTGTGTCCACGAAATTTTGGAATTAGCGCCTTTACAAATTCCGCGCTTGGTAACAAAATTGTAAATTCCGCCATTGCCGTTTTTATCGCCGGGATACCAATTTTGAACGGTAGAATATTTCACTTCGGCGTCTTTGAGCGCTACAATTTCCACTACCGCAGCATGCAGTTGATTTTCATCACGTTGCGGGGCAGTACAGCCTTCCATGTAACTTACATACGAGCCTTCATCGGCAATAAGCAAAGTACGTTCAAATTGCCCGGTTCCGGCAGCATTGATTCTAAAATAGGTAGAAAGTTCCATGGGACAACGCACGCCTTTGGGGATGTAGCAAAAAGAACCCTCGCTGAAAACCGCCGAATTGAGTGCGGCGAAAAAGTTATCGCCGATAGGCACTACTGAGCCTAAATACTCTTTTATCAACTCCGGACATTTGTGTACGGCTTCTCCAAAAGAGCAAAAAATGATCCCTTCTTTCTCTAATTGCTCGGAAAATGTGGTTTTTACGGAAATTGAATCTATTACGGCATCTACGGCAACTTCCGACAAATGTTGTTCGTCTAATGAAATTCCCAATTTTTTAAAAGTATCTACCAACTCAGCATCAATCTCGTCTTCTTTCTCATCTATATTTTTCTTTTTAGGAATAGCCAGATATGTAATTTCTTGATAATTTGGTTTTTGATAGGTGAGATGCGCCCATTCGGGTTCTTTCATTGTTTGCCATTTTGCAAATGCTTTTAAGCGAAATTCAAGCAACCATTCCGGCTCATTCTTTCGCTTGGAAATCAAACGAACAATCTCTTCGTTTAATCCTTTGGGAAACTCCTCTATATCAATGTTGGAAACGAAGCCATATTGGTATTCGTTATCTGTTATTTGAGAAATAATATCTTTTGCCATAAATCACTAACCATTATCATTAACCACTATTTATACGTCTCAACAATCGTATTTAACATTTTTTCTGTTTTGGCGGCGCCTTCGCCCAAAATAAAACCGATTTGTTGCACTTGGCGAAGATTCTCTTCAATCACCTCATTAATACGATTAATGATCTCTTCCGGACGTTCTTCCTTGGAATGCAGATTTCTCATAATAATGCCATACAATTGATTGGGAATGAGTTGAAACAATGTACAGTTCGTCAATTTATCGTTAATTTCAACATCTTTCACAAACCTCCCTTCCTCGTGTTGCATCATATAGTTAAGTTGAGATACTAAGCTTGAAGGAATTAGTGATTTAAGGTCTGCACCTATTAAAAAAGGAATAACATCGTGTATTTCAAGGGCATCTTCGCCTAAAATATCCACAAAACTTTGATTTGCATCCACTACTTTCAATTCAGGGTTTGTAATTACAATTCCCGGGTTCAAGTTTCTAATAAAAATGGTAAATGCTGATTTTAAAGAATTAGTTTTGGTAGTTAAAGTGTTCGTTTCTTTTTCCAATTCTTTTACGCGTTCTTGCGCTTTTTCCAAATCTTCGGTATTTCTGCGCATATCTATTACCGCCTCTCTTGAACCGAGTTGCGAATTCGGAATGCACATTTCCGGAATGGCAATGCCTTGCGCCACCGCCAAAGCCAAGCTGCGACATGTTTCGTAGCCGCAAGCCCCGCAGTTTAACTCAATTCCTTTTTTAGGTTCGGTAATTTGTTGTAAAGTACGCTGCATTACAGCTACTTTCACTTCATCGCTGCCTCCGATTTTATATTCCTTATCCTCAAACGTAACTTCCAACTCTTTATATCGCACGTGTTGCGTAATTTCACCGTACCAGCGATTCAATTCAAAATTTAGCAAACGTTTCTTTACGTAATCTTTTGTAAATGTTTGTTTTAAATATTTATTTCCGGATTGAGACATCCCGGGACCGGAGATACACCCTTCGCAGTAAAAAATGTTCATATTGCTACGAATGGTGTCATGATAATCTTTAAACTGCCTGATGGCTTCAATGGCATTGTGGCTACCTTCAATAGTTTGCGTATTTCCTTTCAAAATAGTAATATCCAAATCGGTGGCTTCTACAAAACCTTGGGCAACCGGATACAAGCCGCCTTTATATCCAAACGGCATATCAAATTCGGAAGATTCGGTATAGGCTTCTTTGATTTTAAATTCTTCAAAAAGTTCACGTAATTCTTTAAAGGTAATAACGGCATCAATTTTATTTATGCCTTTGTTATATCGCTCAATGCCGTTTTTTGCAGCCACACAAGGCGTTATCTGAACAATTTTTAGCGTTTTGCCATGTAGTTTTCTTAAAATAACAGCCATGGCTGCTGCAGGTGTAACAGTGGGCAGCAGATTTGAAATTAAATCAGGATACGATTTTTCGATCAACTCTACTACGCATGGGCAATGGCTGGTAAGGTAAAATTTTCCGCTGCTGTTTTGGGTAGTCAGTTCGCGGTATTTTGCGGCAACAATGTCCACACCAAACGACATTTCATTAACGTATGAAAATCCCAAATAGCGAATCATTTTCACAAATTTCCGGTAGTCGGCAATATCCACAAACTCCCCGGCAATAGAGGGTGCGCAAACCGCCGCCACTTTATTGCCGGAGTTAAGCATTGCTTTTACCTGCTCTTTTGAATCAAAGTAGGAAATGGCATGGTAGGCACATGCTGCAATACAATGCCCGCAGTGAATACATTGCGCTTCTTCAAAATAGGGAAACACGCTATTGTTTTTTACATGAATAGCCTTTACTTTACATGCCCTAATGCAGGAATAGCAGGTTTTGCATTTCCCGCTATCCCACTGAATTACAATGTTTTTCATAAGAGTATTTTATCCGCAATGGAAATATTTGTGCACCAATTCCAACATTTTTTTAGGATCCTTTTCAATCTCTTTTCTAATATTTTTGTCGTTAAACGATTTCAACTGTTTAATAATATCGTCAATCATCTCTGCGGGGAAAACTCCGTGATTTTCATAGATAGCTCTATGTTTCGAAAGCTCATCGGCAGAATCCCAGCAAGAAGCCGGCAGTTGCTCCAAGCTTTTCATGCGCTCTTTTTCTTCCGGTTTATGAATATTTACGTTAACATAAGTTTTTTCGGCAAACTTAAGCGCGTTTTCCATTTCAAAGCCATGACGTGCAGCCACTACCAAACCTGCTAAGAGCAAGTAAATATCGGCAGAACCATCCGGACAACGAAACTCAACGGTTTGTTTTTGAGTTAGGTTTTCGCGGTGCGGCTTTTCTAACGGATTAATGTCTGCAATCATGTCATTTTTGTGCATCCATCCGAGCGGAACACGCACTAATACCGAGCGGTTTCTGTCGCCCCAACAAATCGTAGTAGGCGCTTCTTGGTGCGGCACCAAACGGAAATAAGAAGTAGGATTCGTATTGCCGAAAGCAGTGAGCGAAGAAGCGCAAGTCATGTAACCCGCAATGGCAGTTTTAGCAATAGAGTTCAATTTGCCTTTGTCTACCATCTTGTTTATGCCGGTTTTGCCCAAGATTTGAGTATGGAAGTGCAATCCGCTGCCCGCTTTGCCTTCTGTAATTTTTGGAGCAAACGTTACATTTAAGCCATACTGATACGCTAAGTTGCGAATTACCCATTTTGCAAGTACCAATTGGTCAGCGGCATCCAATGCGTCGGTTACTAAAAACTCAATTTCGTTTTGTTCGTAAATTTTGCCGTTTAAAGTAAAATTGCCTACTTCGGAGTGTCCATACTTAGTAAGTCCGCCTATTTGAGCAATCAACAGCATACATTCTGTACGGAAACTTTCAAATTTAGCATACGGAGTTGATTCGTGGTAACCCCGTTGATTTTCCGTAAGGTAAAGATCTTCTTCATCTCCAATTACGTAATACTCAAGCTCTCCCATAGCATGGAACACCATTCCGGTAGTTTTCTCGAACGATTTTAACGCTTTGCGAAGAATATTTTCCGGCGCATTTTCCATTGGTTGCCCATCTTTATTAAAATAAGAACAGAGGAAACATACTGTTGGGATTTCGCTGAAAGGATCTACGAACGCGGTGCTAAAGCGCGGCACTACGTATAAATCGCTGGAGCCTGCGTGAATGAATGCGGGGAAAATGTTGGAACCATCCAAACGTTCTCCGGAAGACAATACTTGCTCCAAGTATTCTCTATTGGTTACAACGAAATTTAACGTTTTCAAACGACCGTCTTGTGCCACATAGCGGAAAGCAATCATTTGAATATTTTTTTCTTCTATGAATTTAATAATGTCAGCCTTAGTAAATTCATGTGGCATTTTTTTCAAAAATTGAACCAATGGGTTCTGGTTTAGAGCAATTTGTTCTTTCATATTAATTTTGGTTTTGGTTTTATATTTTTACATTAAGGAACGACAAAAATATGTTTTTTTACGTAGTGGCGTTGCACGCAACGCCACTACAATTATTTCGTAATTATCAATCGTTTGGTAACCATTTGATTGGTTTCGGTATACATTTTCACAAAATAAATACCGCTTTCATATTTACTTACACTAACTTGTAACTCATCTTTAATATTATTGTATTCGGCTAATTTGCGTCCTTGCAAGTCATAGAACTCTATGCGATTCAATCCATTGCCTTTGAAGGTAACACTGTTGTTTGCCGGATTCGGGAATATTTGGAAAGCATCGGTTTGTACTTCATTAATTCCTACACAATCTATTTCAATAGTAATTTCATCACTCCATTCCGATTCTTCGCAATGTCCATAAATAGCGCTTACTTGATAAACATATATTCCGTTTTCAGGCACTGCATCACGATATTCATGAATAATATGTGAAGTTTCAGCAATTTTTTCTTTGTCGCGATAAATATTATAGCCCAATAATATTCCATCTGTTTCCGGTTCGCTCCAGGTTATCACGGCTATACATTCATCAGCTGCTCCCTCCGAGTTTACGGGTGTTTCGCAGAGTGCAGGCGGATTAAAGTGGCAAATAACATTCGACATTTGCGGCAAGGCTTCTTTATTATCTACAAAAACAGCAGTTACATGATAAACATATACGCCTTCTCCAATGTTTTCTTCCGTAAAATTTGTATTCGTAAGCGGTGTTTCGTTTAAACAATCACCATTACGATAAATGTTGTAACCAACGGGTATTTCTTCCTCAGGAGCCTCCCATGTAATGATAATATCGTTGTCTTCTAATTCAGCTTTCACATTTTGAACGCGTGGATAGATTTCGGAAATAACAATGGTATAATCGTGTGTTTGTCCCCAGTTACTGCTTTGCGTACAAGCATTTGGTGCAGAATCGTAGCTTGTACGAAGTCTGAAGCGATATGTTCCGGGAATAAGATCTTGAGGAATGGTAAAATTATCCGAATACTCTACGTCTGCTAAATCGCAAAACATGTTGATTAATAGCTCATCATTATCAAAAATTTTATTCCCGTTAAAATCCACCCATCCTCTTACTACATTGTCTTTAAAGCCCACTTTTAGTTTAATGGTATAATTTTGTCCGGGTTCTAAATTAACTGAAATATGAGTATAGTCTTGATATCCGCTACTTGAACATGCCTCATCAGTATTGTTGATAAGCAGATTAGATGGATCGGATGTTTTGTAAAATACAACTGAGGTAAATTTATCGTTGTTACAGTTGGTGAACCACGGAACACAATAATCATTGGAGCTGGAAACGGTGAATGGGGTGGCAAACGAAATGCCATATTGTGCTGAAAGCGATAAATTTAAATCAATAACATGTTCAATAGGTAGCTCTGAAGATGCAACGATTGCAAAAGAGAATTTTATACTTTCTCCGGCAGGTAAGAGTAACGAAGTAAGATTCAAATTCTCACAAACGAGAGTAACATACTGGTCAACGATTTCTATATTGCCTGTTATGTTATGAGCAGCGGCGCCGCCTTTGTTAGCAACAATAACAGTAATTATAGATGTCGCATCCGGTTCTAAGTTACCGTTTTCAACGCCGTTAACTAGAATTTTTTCCAATGAGAACTTGGGAGCAAAAGCCTTCAATGAAATGCCGCTTTCCCAGCTTCTTGCTTTTCCGTTCTCTATTACGGTTACTGTTACAGGAAATATTTTATTATCGGGAATATTGTTGGCAATGGTAACGCGAAAATTGGCAGTTGTTGTGCCGTCAGGGCTAATGCTTCCACATGGTGCAGTTGCATTGATAATAATCAATTGCGGATCATTGCAAGAAATGGTTACAGTTGCCGGTTCGTTGGGTTCAATTCCTATATTTTTCAATGTAATAGCAATTTCGCTGTTTACCGATGTATAGGTTAATGACGGTGCATCCGCAACTGTATAACCGATAGGTACTACGTAAGGACCTTCTGCCGGCACCACCATAACAACAGCTTCATATCTTAGAAAGTTTTGTCCGGTAACCACCACATTAATTTCTGTTGCCGGAGATAAGTCGGAAGGAATCGTCATTACTTGCATTGCGCCTGTAGCAGTAGCCACATTGAGAATTTCAAGATTCCCGCCTATCTTTGCCGTAAGCGCTATTAATGTGCCTTCGTTAGCTGAGATCAAGAAATTTGAATTACCGGCTAAAGATACTTCTGCATGACTAACATCGGATGATTGCGGCACTTCCGTGAAAAGCCTTAAAAATACATCCGAATGTGCGGTAAACATCTGATAAGTAATCTCTTTATTATCGGAATTGACTGGCCAGCTACTTTGATATAAGAAATATTTTCCGGCAACATTTCCAAAAGCGGGCATCCAATTGCCGGAATATGCCGGCGAGTGAGGACCTTGCGGCCCAAAAGTAGGTAAAAACCCCGGGTCATATAAGTCGTACATTCCCCAAGCATAAACGTCATTTACAAAAGAGTAAGAAACTTCTGTGGGGCCTAAGAAACCTACACAACCGGCATTTTGTCCTTGATAAGTATGGCGATGAAATACTTCACCAAAGCAAGGAGGCGTATGATTGAATTTCCCTGTTAAACAATTGATAGTGAATAAATAAGTCATTTTTCCCACATTGGTAAGTTGGCTGATATGAGATGATTTGAAAGCAGGCTCACCCCATCCGTCTTCAAAACCATGGTTGCGATGTTGCAAAGCAAAAGCGCCGTTATTTACAGCAGTAACCATGTGGTCAACCGTGCCGCCTGACCAGCCTCCTAATTCTGTTGGACTTGCAGGAATATATCCGGTGCCTCCCGGGCCAAAATAATGGGTAACCATAGTTGTGTTTTGATTGGTTGACCAAACAGAAGTATTTTGAGGAGGTTCGTAAATATCATTTATTCTGACAGGAGCTTTTCCTTTTTTACGCCAATATCCTCCTACAGCTTCAGAACATATTTGAAACCAACGTTCTGTTTGCCAGCCTAATGCAGTAATTGGTTTTTGATAGTAAGCCGGGTCCATGCACGGTAGGGTCTCATATTCCAAAACCTTACTCACTAAAATTGCCATTTGTGCTTCATTTTCGGCAGCCATTCTTCCAAAAACCATGTCCGGTAGTTTATTCCCTGTTACATCAGCGTACTGGTTATCCGTAATACAGCTGCCACTATAAGAATGTGGAATAGTTTCGGCTGGTATTCCAATCGCCATATCCGTATGGTGGTCACCCATAAGCAATACGGCAACAGGCGGAATGTCCCAAGTATTGTAAGCGTTATGAAAATAGGATTTTAACTGATCTGTGGTAGTAACCCCCATTTCATTCAAGTTCATGATTTTAGTATAAATGCCTTGCTTGGTTCTAAATTCTTTGATTTGCTCAGCAAAGGGTCTAAAGTCCTCTCTATTAGGAATTACAATCAGATACTCGCAACCATCTCCATCTTTAGCGTTTTTGCCTGCGTATTCCATTTCGGGAAGCATGTCGTAATTCAGGAAAACATTTTTAAGTATCGGATCAAACCATGGTGAGCGATATTTGGGATTGCCGTATTCTTTTGAACCGCCAATGTATTCAAGCTTAAGTTCAATATTGTTAATAACGATCAATTCTTTGGTTACGGGGTTAAATTGAAACGGCGTAATACCCACCATAATAGCATTAACTTCTCTTAAACTTGTAACCTCAGAAATTTCCACAGGATTTTGCGGATAAAATGCATTCGTCGTATAAGCTTTGGCATTTTTTACATAATCGGTAACAGGCTCTTCCGGAATGGCTTGTATTTTCAATGCCGGGGCAATGTTGATATTTTCTAACCTTTCAGTTTTCATACTTTTAATTGAAACTCTGACCTTTGCACCTTTAGGAATTGCAACAAGTCTGCTAATTATCGGCAAATTAGGCATTCCTGCTTCATTTGGGATAAAAATACCTGATAAAGTAATTTCGTGCATCACTTCACCTCTATAGCTCAACGGAGTAACCTCGTAAGATTTCAATGATAAACCAATAGACATTCCATTGCCATCACGTAAATAGGAATACGTCATCTCTTGAGCAAAGAGATTGGGAATGAATAATGTTTGGCATACAAACAACAAAATTAAAAAAGGCAACCTTTTCATATTGGTTTGTTTTTTGTCTTTATTTTAAAGCCACAAAAATAGGAAATTTTGTTTATGTAGGGGCGTTGCGCGCAACACCCCTACATAAACAATTCATTCAACGGTTTTATCACAAAATCGCGTTCATGCATCCTTGGATGCGGAATCGTTAAATGTTCTGTGTTTATATGTAAATCACCATATAACAAAATATCAATGTCAATAATCCGATTCAAATAAACAGGCGCTCCATTTTTGATGATAGTTTTTTGTGTACGCCCCATTTTTTTCTCAACTTCTTGTACTTCTTGTAACAAACTTTCGGGCAACAATGCCGTTTCAACTTTAATTACCTGATTATAGAAAGAATTGCCTTCAAAGCCTACTGCTTCCGTTTCGTGAATAGAAGATTCGGAAATAATTTCTCCAATATTTCGACGTATGACACTTTTTGCATCATTTAAATGCTGTGCCCTATCACCGAGATTACTTCCCAAGCTGAAGTAAACAACGGACATAATCTTTTCTGCTTTCTGCCTTTTACCTAATATCTTATCCATTTTGCCAAATCTTTCCAAGTCGTTTTTTTACCATACATAAGTATACCGATACGATAGATTCTTGCGGCTAACCAAACACAGAAAAAGAAGAAGACAATGCACAATGCCATTGAGGCAAGTAGCTCGTATAGAGGTACTCCTGCCGGCAAACGCATGAGCATTACCACCGGAGAGGTGAGCGGAATCATAGACAGCCAGAGCGCCAGAGCGCCATTTGGGTCTTCGGTAATGGGTACAAACATGATGATGGCGAACAGTAACGGAATGGTAACCGGTAGTACAAATTGCTGCGAGTCGGTTTCCGAATCTACTGCCGCACCTACCGCTGCAAATAACGAAGCATAAATAAGATAGCCTAATATAAAGTAAAATAAGAAGCAAAGAATTAATGCAGTAAAAGAAATGTTAAAGTAGTTTTGAATCTGTTCAAATACGGAATTTTGTGCCAGTGATTGTTCAGTACCAATGGTTTGTAGGGGTTGAAGATTTTCAACCCCTACGTTCATTTGCGTTTGCATGGCGATTTGCATCATTTCCGGATTACCGGTAAACAAATCGGGAGCAATAAACTGCACACCTACAATCAATATCAATGTCAGTACAATCCATAACACAAGCTGCGTAATCCCTACCATGGCAACTCCGATAATTTTTCCCAGCATTAACTGCACGGGCTTTACGGATGAGATCAAAACTTCGATAATACGATTTGTTTTTTCTTCTAACACGCCTCTGAGTACTTGCTGAGCGCTGAAGAAAATTAAGAAATAAATAATCAAGCCAAAAACCATGCCCACAATCTTGCTCACATCAGCATTACTCGCTTTTTCATTCCCCGATTCATCAATTCTTATACTTGTTATGGTAGCTTGCGTGGCTTGCTTATACATTTCAAACTGTTTAGGTTGAATGTTAAAAGTATCCATCAACAATTTGTCAAACAATTGTTTATCTAATTGTCTTTCTAATCCGGCAGCAAAACGCGTGGGCGGATCTTTTTCGTAAAACAAATTGGCTCTCAATGAAGTATTCCCTTTAACGATGTGTAAAATAGCATCGTACTTACCGGTAGTAAGCTCTTTTTTAAATTCGTTCACATCTCCGGAACGGTAGGTAAAAACTGACTGAGCGTTATCTTCCAGCTTATTAATGAAAAAATCATTTTCATCAATAACCAAAACGCTCATCTGTTTTTGCGATTCCATTGTTTTTTTGGCAATAATAACAGGAGCCACCATGAGCCCTGCAAAAAGGAGAGGCGCTAAAATCGTCATAATGATGAACGATTTTTTCTTTACTCGGGTTAAGTATTCGCGGGCTATAATTAGTTTTACTTTGTTCATGAGAATAATTTAAAGATTTAAAAATTAAAAATTTAAGATTTAATGCTTTCCGCATTCTGTTTTCTGCTTTCTTCGTTATGGGTAACTTGTTCAATAAAAATGTCGTTCATTGAGGGTAATAATTCTTGGAAAGAAATGATGGCTCCTTTTTCCATAAAATAGGTTAATAATTCATTAGAAGAAATATTTGATAGCAATTGTATGTCAAATGTTTCGGAATGAAGCTTTTTTGTTTGTGATATAAGACTTAAATTATTAGGAAGCTCAATCTCGCTCAGTCTATCATTTTTTTCAATTTCAATAACAAAACGATGTTTTTTGAAACGATTTTTAACCTCCGTAATGTTTCCTTCCAATATTTTTTTCGATTTGTTAATCAACACAATATCATCACAAATTTCTTCTACCGAAGCCATGTTATGGGTGGAAAGAATAATGGTGGTACCTTTTTCTTTTTGGAACAATATCTCTTCTTTCAATAAATTGGCATTAATGGGGTCGAAGCCACTGAAAGGTTCATCTAAAATCAACAATTCGGGATCATGAATAATAGTGGTAATAAATTGCACTTTTTGTTGCATGCCTTTGGAAAGTTCTTCTACTTTTCGTTTCCACCAACCTTGAATTTCAAATTTGCGAAACCAATATTTAAGGCGCTTTAAAGCTTCCTGATGCGAAAGTCCTTTTAATTGTGCCAAATACATGGCCTGTTCGCCGACTTCCATTTTTTTGTATAAACCGCGTTCTTCGGGGAGGTAGCCGATATTTTCCAGATCTTTTTCGGTTAATGGTTTTCCGTTGAACAAAATTTCTCCCTTATCGGGCGTGGTGATACGCGTGAGAATACGAATCAGTGTGGTTTTTCCGGCGCCGTTAGGACCTAACAGCCCGAAAATTTTACCCTTGTCAATTTTAAACGAGACATCGTCTAATGCCAAGTGGTTGGAAAATTGTTTGGTAATGTTTTGGATTTGTAGAAGTTGCATATAAAAACAGTGTTTGTTGTCTTGAACCGTGATTTTAGTAAGATTAACAAGATTAGCAGGATTTTATTGTTTTATAATCTTGACAATCCTAATAATTTTGTAAAAATCATGGTTCAAGACGAAAATATTTATTCTGTGCCTTTTTCTCTTCCGTTTTTTTTGCACTATACACTGTTTTTCCTGTATAGGGATCATACCCTAAATAATACATGGCAGTAGCATAAGTCATAGGAGTAGGCGTAAACCCTTGTGCTTGCTCCGTAATCAGGCGGTTTTTAGTCACATCCTTAGTCAATTGTTTCATATCTAAAATAGTACAATTCGGATGTCCGGAGATAAAATAGGGAATTAACTGTTGGTTTTTATTACTTTTTTTGCTCAATTGTAGAAATTTGTTGTAAAAAAGCAGAAAAGTATCAAAATTGGGTTTTCGCATGGTTTGCAACACGTGAGGTACGGTATGCTCCGGTGCTACTTTCAAACGTCCTGAAACATGGCTTTTTACCACTTCTTCAAAATAAGCGGTTAATGCATATTTTTTGTCTATTTTTTCATCTTGGGTTAACAATAAATCATATCGAATGCCACTACCGATAGTTAAGCTTTTCACGTTTTTTATTTTTAATGCTTGTTGATACAACCTTAGTAGCGGTTTATGGTCGCGCTTCAAATTTTTGCAAATAGAAGGGAAAATGCACGAATAGCGATGGCAATCGACGCAATGTTTTTCATTTTGTCCTTTTATTTGATACATATTTGCGGAGGGACCGCCCAAATCGGTAATGTGTCCTTTAAAATAAGATTGTTCCGTTAAATGTTTTACTTCTTGCAAAATAGAATCTTCGCTTCTCGAGGCCACATATTTTCCCTGATGTGCGGCAATGGCGCAAAATGAACAACCGCCAAAGCAACCACGATGGATAGTGATGGAGTTTTTGATCATCTCCCATGCGGGAATCTCGCCCCGTTTCAAATACTTAGGATGCGGAGTGTACATCATTTCATCGAAAAGTGCAAAGTCGTCTAACTCATCCGAAGATAGGGTTGGATAGGGCGGATTTTGTACCAATACTTTATCTCCGTAATTTTGAGTAATTACACGTTGTTGTTGTTTGTTTGATTCTCGTTCAAAAGTGCAAAAATTTTTGGCGTAATTTTTTTTGTTTTCTAACTCTTCTTTATAAGAAAACAATGCCAATTCTTCGTTCGATATAGGTCGATGTAAGTCGAAAAATACAATTTGTGGCACTTTTTGTACATTTTCTTTGCTAAACTGGTTGCTTTTGATCAATTGTGCAATTTTTTGCATCGGTTTTTCCGCCATACCGTACACTAAGAAATCGGCGCCACTGTCCACCAAAATAGAAGGTCTAAACGTATCGCTCCAAAAATCGTAATGAGAGAACCGGCGCATAGAGGCTTCTACACCGCCAATAATTACAGGAATATTTGGGTATAACTCCTTTACGATTTTAGAATAAACTACTGTAGCGTAATCGGGGCGAAAACCGGCTTGGTTGCCGGCGGTGTAAGCGTCATCGCTGCGCAAACGATTGTAAGCGGTGTAATGATTTATCATGGAATCCATATTTCCTGCAGTTATTCCGAAGAAATAGCGAGGTGTTCCCAATTTTTTGAAATCACGCAAATCGTCTTGCCAATTGGGTTGTGGCAGAATGGCTACGCGTAAACCTTCGCGCTGTAGCAATCTTCCAATTATTGCCGTGCCAAAAGAAGGATGGTCAATGTAAGCATCTCCGGTAATGAGAATTACATCTATGTAATCCCAACCTAAATACTCGAGTTCTTTCCGGGTGGTGGGTAGAAAATGTTTCATGAAACATTTAACGATAACCAGCGCTGTTTATTTGCTTAATATCAACTTTTCACTGCAGCCAACACGGTTAACCGCAAGCCATGTTCGCAATTTTTTCTATTTTTGCCCCCATTAACGTTAACAATTAATATGAACAGAATTTTAGCCATTAACCCGGGTTCAACCTCTACCAAAATTGCCGTTTTCGACGGAAAAGAACAGCTTTTTGTGAAAAACATTAAACATTCAACTGAAGAATTATCAGGATTTAACAAGATTACCGACCAAACTGATTTTAGGAAGAATGTCATTTTAAAAGAATTGGAAGAAAATAATATTCCTTTAAATTCTATTGAAATTGTGATAGGCCGTGGAGGGTTAGTAAAGCCCATACCTTCAGGAATTTATGAAGTAAACGATTTGATGAAAGAGCACTTACACATGGGGTATAGCGGCGAGCATGCTTCTAATGTGGGCGGTTTAATTGCCGATAATATTGCAAAATCTATCGGACTTTCAGCTTCTTATATTGCAGATCCGGTGGTGGTTGATGAATTGCAGGCAGTGGCGCGCATTTCCGGACATCCGTTGTTTGACCGCAAGTCTATTTTTCATGCATTGAACCAAAAAGCCGTAGCGCGTAACTATGCACTCGAGATAGGAAAAAGCTATGAAACGTTGAATCTCATTGTTGCCCACATGGGCGGCGGAATCAGCGTGGGTGCGCACGAAAAAGGTCGCGTAATTGATGTAAACCAAGCACTTGACGGTGAAGGTCCGTTCTCGCCCGAACGCTCAGGAACTTTGCCTACCGGACAATTGGTAAATGTTTGCTTTAGTGGCGAATATTCTAAAGATGATGTGAAGAAAATGTTGGTAGGAAAAGGTGGTTACGTAGGTTATTTCGGCATAAACGATGCCTATCAGATTGAAAAAGACGCACAAGCCGGCAACGAAAAAGCAAAACTCATCGAAAGTGCGATGGCATACCAAGTGGCGAAAGCGATTGGAGAAGCTGCAGTGGTATTGAAAGGAAAAATAGATGCCATTTTGTTAACCGGCGGCATCGCTTACGGAAAACCTGTAGTTGAGGAGATTACCCGTTATATTGATTGGATTGCACCGGTGAAAGTGTATCCGGGAGAAGATGAAATGAGAGCTTTGGCATTTAATGCTTACCTGATTTTAACCGGAGAAGCGGAGGCTGAAAATTACGAATAAACCTGCATGAAAATTGCTGTTTTTTACCGAAAACACAGCGAAAACGACAGAGAGTTTGTCGTGGGCGCTTTGCAATACCTTAAAGAAAAAGGTGTTCAATTGGTAGTGCATGAAAAATTGACAAAAAAAACATATCTGAAGAAAATTATTGAAAGTTGTCCCATTTTTTCTACTCACGAAGAGCTAAAAACATTTTCAGACATAGATTTTTTGTTTTCATTTGGCGGCGATGGCTCTTTTATTGCCGCCATAAAATTAGTAGGTAATTTGAATATTCCCATGGTGGGCATCAATACCGGGCGCATCGGTTTTTTAACGACCATTACAAAAAAGAATTTTGAACGACAGTTTCAAATGCTTTGTGAAAATCAATTTACCATTGAAAAAAGGAAACTTTTGCATTTAAATACCGATATTACTTTGCCTTTGGAAAACTATTTTGCATTGAATGATATTACGGTGAAAGCCAAAGATGAAGATTCGATGTGCGCGATTGAAATTTGGGTGAATGAAAGTCCTGTTAATACCTACTGGGCAGATGGTCTGATTGTGGCAACTCCCACAGGATCAACAGCGTATTCATTGAGTTGTGGTGGCTCCATTATACATCCCACTTCGGATGTAAATATTATCACGCCGATTGCACCGCACTCGTTAAATATTAGGCCCATTATTGTGAATGTTAATGACGAAATAAAGATAAAAGTGCACAGTAGAAGAACAGATAAATTTTCGTTAGCTTTAGATAATGAACGTGTTATAGCTCCTACGTCTGCCACTTTAATCATAAAAAAAGCAGATTTTGAAATTTCTATGGTACGTTTTCATAATACCGATTTTTTCTCTGTGTTGCGTGAAAAATTACTTTGGGGCATCGATTTAAGAAATACAATTATTCAGCAAACAATTCAATGAAAATAAGATACCTCATATTGCTATTTAGCCTTATTAACCTATCTGCATATTCGCAAGACACTTTATCGCACAAAAAAACAGGGAAAACGAAAGCGTTTTTTTCATTGCAAGATACGGATACGATAAGAGAGCGACATTTTATCACCACTTCTGAAGATCAATTTCCGGAAAAGAAAAAGAAATGGGATTTGAATTGGAGTGGTTTAATAGGTTTTGATGTTTTTTGGGATATGCGTAAACCTGTAGAAGTCAGAGATGGCGGTATTTATTTATATCCGGCGGATGTTTTTTTCGATAAAAACGGAGAGGATATTCACGCACGTGCTTCTTTTAATTTTGTGGCAATGAACACGCGCCTTACCTTGAAAGTACAAGCGCCAGACGCTTTAGGTGCAAAAGTATCAGGAATGATTGAAGGATGGTTTATGGGTATCTCCAATAGCAACATGAATGGTTTTGCATTGCGCCACGCTTTTATTAAAATGGATTGGCAATCAACACAATTGCTAATGGGGCAAAGTTGGCATCCGTTGTTTACCGAAAGAATGTTTGCTCATACGGTGGCGGGCAGTGCAGGGGCGCCTTTTCAACCTTTCTCACGCGCACCGCAAATTAGAGTAACACAGAAATTTGCGAAAAAGAACTTCTTACTTGCCTATTTTAATGCACAATTAGATCTGAGAGATACCGGACCGGGAGGCGTTTCAACAGATTATCTCCGTCAGAGTATGTTGCCCGAAATGGGAATACAATATATTTTCGATGGTCAAACGAAAGATAAAAAAAACGATTCTAAACACCAAATTTATACCGGTTTGGGCTTCAATTTTAAGAGAATTATTCCTAGATTAATGACGGCGGATACGCTGGCAACTAAAAAAGGATTAAATAGTTATTCGGGTATTGCATTTTTTCATTATGAACATCTGCTTAATAAAAAAACAAAGGCAGGTTTTAAGCTAAAAGCCTCCTACATTCAAAATAGCTATGAATATTTGATGATTGGAGGTTACGCCATAAAAGAATATGATAAAAATGCGCCTTTAAACTTTAAAGCAGACTTTGATTATACGAATTTGAATACGCTTTCATTTTGGGGCGATCTCTATTTGAATTACCGTTCGTGGGAGGTAGGCTTGTTCGGCGGTTACTGCCAAAACTTAGGCGCATTTCACGCCATTCAAGACCCTGATAACCCGCTTTCATACTATGCCCGTGTGCACAATGCCGATTTTATGTATCGACTGAGTACGCGTTTGAAATATACTGCCAACAAACTTCAATTTTGTTTGGAACCGGAGTACACCTCAGCAGTTTACGGAACTTTAATGACGCAAACCGGGCGTGTGGATATTACTGCACCTACGCATTGGGTGCATAATTTGCGGGTGTTGGTTTCGACGGTGTTGTATTTTTGAACCTTGATTTCAATAAGATTTTTTAGGATTAACAGGATCTTTATTTTTATGAAATTGGTGGTAAGCCAAGTTCTTCTAGAAACTGATTGTGTTTTTCGGCGGCTTCGGCAATCTGCTTTTCAATGCTGACCAATTCTTTGTGAACCGCTTGTAAGTCAATCGCTTTTTCCGATTGAGCTGTGCTCACATAACGTGAAATATTTAAGTTGAAATCGTTTTTTGCAATTTCCTCCATCGACACTCGGCGAGAATAACGTTCTTCTTCTTTTCGAAATTGATAGGTATCAACAATTTTTTCAATATGTTCTGGGCGTAAACTATTTTGACGTTTGCCTTTATCAAATTGCTCGGCGGCGTTAATAAACAGCACATCATCGGTTTTTTTGCATTTTTTTAGTACTAAAATGCAAACGGGGATGCCTGTAGAAAAAAACAGATTGGCAGGCAAGCCAATTACAGTATCAATATTTCCGTCTTTTAATAGTTTTGTGCGAATGCGCTCTTCTGCGCCGCCGCGAAACAAAACTCCGTGTGGCAAAATAATTGCCATAGCACCTTCTTTGCCCAAATAATGAAAGCCGTGCAGTAAAAAAGCGAAATCGGCAGCTGATTTGGGTGCAAGCCCGTAACTTTTAAAACGGAAATCGTCTCCCATTGCTTCCGATGGCTCCCAGCGGTAACTGAATGGCGGATTGGCAACTACAGCATCAAATTCTATTTTTTTCGCCGGATTCATTTCGTTGAGTATTTCCCAGTCGTTGAGTAGTGAATCGCCGTGATGTATTTCAAATTCGGAATCTTTTACGCCGTGTAGCAGCATATTCATTCGTGCAAGGTTGTAGGTAGTAATGTTTTTTTCCTGACCGTAGATTTTTCCAATTCCATGCTCGCCGAGTTGTTTGCGTACATTTAGCAGAAGCGAACCTGAGCCGCATGCAAAATCGAAAACTTTTTCTAATTTTTTCTTGGTTCCGGCGCTGGGGTCTTGGCTGTCTAAAGTAACAATTTTAGAAAGGATGGTAGAAATTTGTTGCGGCGTGTAAAACTCACCGGCTTTTTTCCCCGATCCTGCAGCAAACTGACCAATCAGATATTCGTATGCATCGCCCAAGATGTCGGTGTCGGTAGAAAATTGGGCAATTCCTTCGGCAATTTTGGTAATAATGGTGCAAAGTTTGTTATTTCGCTCGGTTTGATTTTTCCCGAGTTTCTCTGAATTTAGATTAATTTCAGAGAATAAACCTTGAAAAGTGCTTTCAAAAGATTGATTTTCAATGTATTTGAATCCTTTTTCCAATGTAACCAACAAATCTTGGCTTTGCGTACGTGCCAATTCGGCGATGTTGCTCCACAAATATTGCGGCTCAATAACATAGTGCACTTTTCGGCGCATCTGTTTTTCAAATTCAGGAATATCTTTTTTGTTGGCTTCATACCACAACGACAGCGGCGTTAGTTTTTCATCGGCTTTCACTTTGGGATAATCTTTGCCCAACTCATTTGCTGCCGATTCTTCGTAGTTGCTCGACAAATAGCGCAAGAAGAGGAACGACAGCATATAATCTCTAAAATCATCGGCATTCATTGCGCCGCGCAGTTGGTCGGCGATGTCCCAGAGGGTTTTGCCTAATTGGTGTTGGGTTTGAGTGGTCATACTTGATTATGTTTATCATCTATAATTGTTGCCGAATTTTTAAATCTTATCACGATATTATGTTTTTCTTTCATATCAATTCATAATCCAATAATTCAGTATAGATTGCTTGCATTTCAACATTTAACTGAGTAATATATTCTACACAAATATAATGATATAGATCCAGTGTCTCATCTTCAAGATTGAATTTAAAGGCTCCTTTTTTTAATTCTTTCAGTAAGTTATTAAAGACTGATTTGATTTCATTAGGATTATCATCAGTTAATGTAATTAGAAGTGGAGAACTCCCTACTTCTAAAACCAAATATGAATTGGTTTCCTCTCTTTTAATTGTCGCTTTTTTAATTTCCATATATTTTTCCTCTTTCTTCGAAGGCATCTCTTCCACCTTCTAATGTTTTCATACTAATTTCTTTCCAATCAAGTTCTGGCTTTAAATCATAAATACATTTTAATGAATTTGAAAATGGATTGCCAGTAAATGTAAAGTATTGATCTTGATCATGCAATCTATATATTGAGTTATAAGGTAGAGTTCGGACAGCGATATTTGCATCATGAGTAGCAATTATAATTTTTTTTCCAAGTAATGCTTTTTCTTTTAATAAAGGAACAATCACATCATTGATATAATCATTTCCTAAACTTTTTTCAGGTTCGTCAATTAAGTATATATCTTTATCTACAAACAGTTCTTTGTGAAGAAGAATCATAGATGATTCTCCATTTGATGGATTGTAAGGAATTTCATTAAGTGTAAAATATTTGTATTTTAGAAGCAAATCATTCAAAGAATTTATAGTTTCAATACTCTCCATTGCATTGAATTCTGATATTTTAGAGAATAATTCGTTAGAATGAATATGATTAAATATGGACATAATTGCATTAACAAATTGTTTTTGTGGTGTTTTATTTACTCTTCTCACAGGAGTATAATTACCATCAGTAAATGAGCCATTTTGAAAAATCAACTTTGTATTACATATTAGCTCTCCTTTTATTCCTAAACTTCCAACATATTCTTTTATTGGTGTTATCGTCATTTTTATATTTTCAAGAACCTTCTTTGAAGCCCTTTCAACTTTGATTCGATTTTTGGAATATTCAGCAAAACCTGTTTTTGTAGGCTTAGGGGGTTGCCCTATTTTTTTTGATATTTCAGTAATGAAAATAGATATAATGCCATTTAGTAATTTTATACTTTTATTTTCAAAGATTTTTTCTTCTGTGCTATCTTTAAGTTGAGTAATTACTTTTCTGAGTGCCTCAGTCAACTCCTCAATCAATGTGCTATCAACATGCTTTACTACTTCCTCATTTACTTGTAGTACATAGTTTTCGAATGACTTGAATCTTTGAAGAATAGTAGTTATTTCATTTAAACTTCTTTGTGATTGAGTTTCATCTTCTTGGATTATATTCTTTATTCTCAGTTTCTGAGATATTTTGTTAGTTTCTTGTACAGAATAGTGAAGAAAATATTTATTTAAACTAGAAACTTCTTCTTCTGTTACTTCTTTGAGAAACTTTATTTCATCTTCACATTTGTCTATTCCAAAATCTAGAACATCACAATTAAATGTACTGCCTCTTATATCAAATTCATCGTTCAAATGAATGTCATTTGATTTATAGACAGATGTTTTGTGTCCCTTTGAATTAAAATATCTTGATAATGCTTCTAATATTTCTGTTTTTCCAGTTCCTTTGGAACCAAATATGATATTAATATCATTGTAAATATCCAAACGTATCATTTCGGCAGCCGTAAAAGGAACAATTTCTATGTTTTCTTTTACTTTTTTATCTAAAATTGTATTTATTGTTGCTTCATCTTTTTCAAGCAGTAAACAAAATTGCTCAAAACTTTCAACTGGTAATCTTAAATCGGGTAGTGTTTCAGAAATTTCAATGTAATTGTCCCAATTTTGAACATCAGAGCCGTAAATGGAATTATGTCCATGACTTATAAAAATCCCTGCTGAAATTGAATTGGTCGCTTCCTTTAGTATTCGTTTGGTATTTGAAACTAATTGATATAAAACATCTAGTTCTTCATTTCCTAAACTTGGGTGTTTGCCAAGATAGTGAGCTATGTAAATACAATCTATAGGGTCAAATTTTTCAACTATTTCTACCAAAGATATTGTAAAAGTATCAGGATTTTTATCAGTTAAAATCTCACTAACACATTGATTAAAATGGTTATAATTTTGGGGATTACAAATGATAATCAAGTGAGATTTTTTTTCATTTACTAAAACATCAAGCTCAATCCCTGGCCATATTTGACAATACGTTGATATATTATCCCGAAATTCCTCATATTGGTTTATATCAAAATGATTATGGTTTGTGATTGCTAATATTTTTACATCTGTATTTCTCAGAATTTCAACAAATCTGTCTTTTTCTATATTTCGATCTGGTGAATCTCCAGATTTTATCTTGCGAGTATGAGCGTGTATGTCGATTTTCATAATAGGTTGCATTTTACAAATATTGTACATAATTTGGAAACAGTTGCTGCATTAACCCTTTTTTATGTTTCTTCAACGCCTCTACCTTTTGGCTTTGCGCTGAAATAAGGTCGTCAAGAGAAGAAAGGCAGGAAGCGATTTTTTGTTGCTCTTTTAATGAAGATGGGAGCCAAAATTTGGTTTTTTTAGCATTTTGAATCGTATAAGTTCCTACTGTTGATATTGAGGTTTGAGCAAGAATTTGATTTTGAATATGGTCAGACTGAAAACAAAATTTGAAATAAGTAGAAAGTAAACCTTCTTTAAGTTTAAACCAAAGCACATTCCCATCTTTGAAATAAAATCTATCATTGTTTTTAACTTGATAACATACTCCAAGAGTACCAACACCACTTACTAAAAAGTCTCCTTCTGTGGGTATTCCATAATTTTCAGAAATCTCCGAAAAGATTTCTTCCGATATAAAAACTTCACTGCCAAATGGTTCGTTTTTACTCAATGAAACTAATTCTCTTGTTCTATAAAAAGGCACTCCTCGATTAGTCCATTCTTCTTGCAATATTCTTTTGCTCGAACCAACTGTGAAAAATTTTTCTACCTCTTTCTCTTCCCACTCTCCTACCTCACTAAACTTCGGAAATCTTAACTTCGGCACCATCTCGCCCTCCGCCGGAAACAGTTGCTGCATCAATCCTTTTTTGTGGGTTTTTAAGGCTTCCAATTTTTGAATTTGTGAAGTAATGAGATCGTCGAGGGAGGAAAGAGTGAGGGCGATTTTTTGTTGCTCGGTTTTATTTTGAGGCAAATAAATAGGTAGAAGCTTTATGATATCTGCGTTCAAATTTTTAACGGCCGCACCTGCTGCATTAATCAAAAAATATTTTTGACATGCTTCAGATGAAATAAAATAATACAAATAGTCTTCAAAAGTAATGTTGGATATATTTCTAATGGCAATCCAACCATCGTGAATACATGATTTTATTTTTAAAATATATGCCCTCCCGAAACTCATAGAATTTGAAAGAATTAAATCACCTGGATTCACTTCTCTTGTTTTGCTTAGTGAGTCTTTTATTACTTTCTCTTGTGTTTGCGTAATATATTTTGAATCACTTGATATATCTCCAATTTTCAACCAATTCAAACCATTAATAGATTTGGTTAAATAATCTTCTATTGGTCTTGGTGAGCCACCTCTAACAATTTCAGATATTTCTCCTAGTGTTTTTTCCTTCCATTCCCCCGCCTCTTTAAATTCCGGAAAGCGCAGTTTTGGGATTTTTGTTTTATTATAATTCATATTGTTGTTTATCATTGAATTGCTCTTATTTGCTTCATTAATATTTAAAGAAGTTTAGTAATCAGATAGATTAAACAAGCAAATGAAGAAACTAATGCTAATAACGACAGTAACGTTTGTTTCCTTATTTTCTTACCATAATCTTCTCTTTCTTTCGCTCTCCATTCTTGTTCTCTTGAAGCAAATCTATGTATTTCCATCTGTCGATAATCAATATAAATCAAGTAAATTAAATTAACTATCGGGAAAATTACCGTCCAAATATTTAGTATAGGAGATTCTGTTGGAAAAGTACCAAGAACTAAATAAATTCCGATTAAAATATTATTGAAATGAAACACCTTATCGTGTATTCTGTCAAAGGAGTTTTGGATTAGATTTAGTGAGTTTTCAACTCGTCTATCCGATTTCTGAAATATCATATTAGTATCAGAAAGTAATTCATCTGTTTCTTTTTGATGAATTATTTTTTGCAAAGACTCATTAATTTGTTTTAATATTTCGGTACTTTCTTTTTCCAATTCTTCAAGTTTAATTTATTAACAGAGGATTAATTAGGTAATAAGGTTTATTTTTATCATCATTTGCTTCTTGCTACTAAGGTTGTTTTGTTTTTTATAATGTTAATTATTTTTCTTTCAACAATATTGGCTGAAAGCCAAAAATGGGATAGCCCTAAGGCGTTGCCTTGGGCTAACGTATTGCGCGCCTTCAGCGCTCGGTGTTGTATTTTTATCATCATTCGTTAATCATTGCTATTTGCAGTTCCTTTTTCAGTTATTATAATAACAAAAACCAACTTAACGGTATTGAAATACAATCTTCTTTAAGATTTGGAGATGTTATTCCGTTCGAAATAAGTAATCCGTAACGATAGTTTACTTTAGATTGTTTAATCTGCTTTGTTGTTGTTTTGCTTGTTCCAATTTCGAGCAAAATCGGCTTTTCTCTTGTTTCTATTACAAAATCAGGATTTACTTCATTATTGCCTGTTGTGAATGAAATTATGCCATCTGTTAAAATTCTTCTAAGATACATTACGATAATATCTTCAATTAACTTACTTCTAAATTGGTCAGGCAAACTTTGCCCGTACATTGTGGTTAACAGAGCCCTGCGTAAAGAAGGCGACATAAAAAATGCCTTTTTGTTCTTTACAATTTTGGAGTCTAAACCACCATAAGGGAGTAATATATTCAAAAGTTCTGCCTTGGCTAAAATGTCTATTAATTCATTAATCTCATTTTGTTTTACCCCAATAATACCCGCTAATTTTTCAGGGTTAATTTCGTCTGAGCCGGCAAGTCTTAATAGGAGTCGTTCAATTTTTGTATTGTCGGTAAAAGTTGGTTTAAATTTTGGAATATCTTCCCATATTACACGCTTAAACAAGTCAAGAATACTGTCAGTAATAATAGATTTTTCTTTGAAAAAGATAAAACTTGGAATATTGTGATAGCTTATATACTCTTTCCAAAGTTCTTTTGATTGTAAGTTTTTTACAGAAGCTATATTATTGTAGTATTTGTTTACCTTGTTTTCAAAGGATTTAATTTTTTTGAAAACATCTTGTGGAGTTTCACTATAAAAAATAACTTCTTTCAATTCACTAGATAAACCTGGTATGGGAAAAACCTTAGTTTCACAATTCTCCATGTAGGTTTTTGCAGTAATAAATTCAATAAACTTAAATGGGTAAATTTTTTCAATCCTCATTCTTCTCGCCAAATCAGCTGTTTGGTTTAGTAGCAATGCTGAAGAACCTGTGCTAAGAATAAAAGCCGTTCTTGCCTCATCATATAAAATTTTCAAGGTTTTACTCCAATTGTCATCATCATGCACTTCATCAAAAAGCAGCGTAATAGGTTCCGAAAGTTCGTTAAATCTTTTCTTAATAATGTGTTTTTGAAACTCTTCTAATGCAATATGTAAATCAATACCCAAGTTTTTTAATGTATTAACATTGAAAAAATATATGTCTCTATGCTGATTTTGGTAAATATGATTAGCTGTTTGCCATAATAATGTTGTTTTTCCAACGCCTCTAAGACCTGCTAAGCTAATAAATCTTGGTTCAGAACCGGTTTTAAAAAAGTCGTTTACATATTTTTTTAAAAGAACATACGCTAATCTTGTTGGATAACGAAGCTTAGTTATAGGGTGAGTTAATCTGCTTTCGATGGCAGGTTTTGTCACGGCTGTGTTCTCTAAATAATTTTTTAAGATGTCATCCATATCTTGTGCAAAATAATAAATTTAATTTTCTTCATATACCCTCAATCCTGAAATCTCCCGTCCGTGCGCCAATTTTTTTAATAGCGGAAGCAGGTCTTCCATTAATGCCAACTCTCTCTCGGTTCGAGCTTTCCAGCCTAATTCTAATGGGGCAAAGAGGTTGTTTAGTTTTTCGCCGTCAAAAATCATACGGTTCATAATGTTATCTACAAAGGTTTGCAAAACAGATGTTTCAAGTTCATGTTTTGTTGCAATGATAGCCATTTCTTTTGCAAATTTTCCATCTTTAAATATCTGGAATCCGTCAATGATTTCCTTCTCGGTTTTTCCATTCATGCCATCTAAACTGTTGATATAATCTACAATATCTTCTTTCTCATCCATCAAATTGGCACTCGATGCCACAAGGCTAATTAATTGCTCTTTAGTAACTTTTTGTTTCGACGGCTCGCGTGTGGCATATTTGGCTATCAGTTTCATAATGTAGTCGTAGTCCACAATGGCAGAGGCAAAAAGCACAAATTCAAACTCCAATTGTTGTACATCGGGACTTGCGCCGCCTTTATCTTGCTGCATTTTCAAACGTTTGGCAGTTTCTAAGTATGCACCACGAAATGCACGGTGTTGATCTTCAGGTAACAAAGTCTCTATTTGGCTATTCTCTTCGGAAGTTAAATCGGTGTATTGTCCCAATTGCGTTTTTAAACGCTGCACCTCTTTAAAACGGTTGATAAACTCCGCTCGCGCTTCATCGCCACGCAAATTGCTTATTTCTTCCGGTTTGCAATCCAAACCACGCGCTTTCATAAATGCTTCCAATGCCGACATCGCATTTTTAAACTTGTCAATAATTACCGGTGCCGAATCGGTTAGCCAAATTCGTTTCGCTTGATCAATATTTTCGCCCGAAAATCTGGCAATTGCCGTATCTACCGCCTCTTGCTGCCGACGAAAATCAAGAATGTTACCATAAGGCTTGGTGTTGTTTAAAATACGGTTGGTGCGCGAAAACGCCTGAATTAGCCCATGATATTTGAGGTTTTTATCTACATATAACGTATTGAGATATTTGGAATCGAAACCCGTGAGGAGCATATCCACCACAATCGTGATATCAATTTTATTTTTGTGAGGATAATCGGCATTGGAGTATTTCTGGTCTTTAATGCGTTTTTGCACATCTTGATAATAGAAGTCAAATTCGTTAATGGAATGATTTGTACCATATTGCTTATTGTAGTCGGCAATAATGGTTTCGAGGGCTTTTTTCTTTTCTTCCGGATCATTCTTGTAGTCCTCCTTCTCTTGCTGCAAGTCTTCCTGAATTTGTTGCACATCTTTGTTGCCATACGCCGGCGGAGAAAACACACAGGCAATATTTAGCGGTTTAAAATCCTCATCTTCTATTTTTCGCCGCGTTTGCATTTCTTTAAACAGATTATAATAATCAATGGCGCTGTTAATAGATGAAGTTGCCAAAAGGGCATTGAAGCGGCGCGAACTTGTAACTTTATCGTGTCTGTCTAAAATAGCATCCACCACTGCTTGTTGCGTTAAAGTGTCATCAGCTTTGGGTTTCGCATCCCCCTCACCTTTAAAATATTCAATATGAAATTTTAAGACATTCTTATCATCAATGGCGTGGGTAATGGTGTAAGCATGTAGTTGTTTTTGAAAAATTTCATCCGTAGTAAAAAAGGTCATGTGTTGACCTGTAATTGTTTTCCATACAGCATTTTCCTCAAAAATAGGCGTACCGGTAAAACCAAAAAGCTGCGCATTAGGGAAAAATTCTTTAATGGCTTTGTGGTTTTCGCCGAATTGTGAGCGATGGCATTCATCGAAAATAAACACTACGCGCTTTTTGCTCAATGGCTTCAGTCGTTCTTTGTAATTTTTCCTGTGATCAGGATCAAGCGCCAAACCCAACTTTTGAATGGTGGTAACAATTACTTTATCGGCATAATCATCAGACAACATTCTCCTAACCAACGTTTCCGTGTTGGTATTTTCTTCCACACAGCCTTCCTGAAACTTGTTAAATTCTTCGCGGGTTTGCTTGTCAAGGTCTTTGCGATCCACCACAAACAAACACTTTTCAATATCCGGATTGTCTTTCAGTAAGGTTGATGCTTTAAAGGATGTGAGCGTTTTTCCGCTTCCGGTGGTGTGCCAAATATAGCCGTTCCCTCTGTTTTGATGAATGCAATCCACAATTGCCTTCACCGCATAAATCTGATACGGACGCATTACCAACAGTTTTTGTTCGCTTGCTACGAGTACCATGTAACGGTTAATCATTTCACCGAGTATACATTTAGTTAGAAACTTTTCAGAAAAACTATCTAAATGGGTAATTTTCTTATTGCTCTCATCTGCAAATTGATATACGGGCAAAAACTGTTCTTGAGCATTAAAACTAAAGTGCGTATTATTGTTATTTGCAAAGTAGTATGTATTAATTTGGTTGCTTACAATAAAAAGTTGCATAAAACACAAAAGTGTGTTAGCGTATCCGTTTCCTGAGTCGTTTTTGTAATCTACAATTTGTTGTATGGCGCGGCGTGGCTCCACATCCAATGCTTTCAATTCTATTTGCACAACAGGAATGCCGTTAAGAAGCAAAATCACATCATAACGGTGATGACTGTTGTGAGTATTAATTTTCAGTTGATTAATGACTTCAAATTCATTTTTGCACCAATCTTTTATATTAACCAACGTATATTGCAATGGCGTGCCGTCTTCACGCATAAAAGTATTTCGTTCGCGCAATTTTTTAGCAGACATAAAAACGTCAGTACTAACAATTTCGTCTAACAGACGGTTAAACTCCATATCGGTTAAACTAACTCTATTAAGAGATTCAAATTTTTGTCGAAAATTGCGTTCAAGTGCCTCTCTATCGCGAATATCGGGGCGATAATTATACTTTAGGTCAACTAAATTTTCGATTAATCGTTCTTCTATTTGCTTCTCTTTATTCATTGAAAAATGTTAATAAAAATTATTCGAGCGCAAAGATAGAATTTAATTTTATTGTTAATCCCATCCTACTAATCCTGTAAATCTTATTAAAATCAGGGTTCAAGATTTTTTTTTATTTTCGCACCACGAAATTTTAACCCTAAAAATAATCTACTATGCAGAAAAAAGGAAACAAGTACGGCACGCACCGCGTGATTGAGCCGAAGGGCGTTTTGCCGCAACCGGCTGATAAAATTGATAATAACATGGACGAAATTTGGGATAACGAAATCCTTATTGATGTGCAAACATTGAATGTGGATTCGGCATCTTTCACCGATATTAAAACCCGTGCAGGCGGAGACCACGAAAAAATTAAAGAGATTATGTTCGACATTGTGGCGAAACAGGGTAAACACCGCAATCCGTGGACAGGTTCCGGCGGCATGCTTTTGGGCACCGTAGAAAAAATCGGAGATGCGTTAAAAGGCAAAATTGACTTGAAAGAAGGCGATAAAATTGCAACGTTGGTTTCTTTATCTTTAACTCCTTTGCGCATTGATAAAATAAAAGAGATTCGCGCTGATATTGATCAGGTGGATATTGACGGAAAAGCGATTTTGTTTGAAAGCGGTATTTACGCCAAAATTCCAAGCGACATGCCCGAAACGTTGGCATTGTCGGCGTTAGATGTTGCCGGCGCGCCCGCACAAACCGCCAAATTGTGCAAACCCGGTGATATTGTATTGATTATCGGCGCCGGTGGAAAATCGGGAATGCTGTGCTGCTACGAAGCGAAGAAAAGGGTAGGGGTTACCGGAATGGTAATCGGTATGTGCCACAGCCAGAAATCTACCGAAAGACTTCAAAAGTTAAATTTCTGCGATCATGTTTTTGCAGGTAACGCACACGATCCGGTGGGTATGATGGAAAAAATAAGCGAGCTGACCAACGGCGAAATGGCAGATGTAACCATTAATAACGTGAATGTTCCGGATACCGAAATGACCTCCATTTTGTGCACGAAAGACACAGGAGTGGTTTATTTCTTCTCCATGGCGACTAGCTTTACTAAAGCAGCGCTTGGCGCGGAAGGCGTGGGCAGCGATGTAACGATGATTGTTGGAAACGGTTATACAAGAGGACACGCGGAAATTACACTTCAACTGCTTCGCGAGAGCAAGGAGTTGAGGGATATTTTTACGGAGTTGTACGCGTAGTTTGAACCGTGATTTTAATAAGATTATTAAGATTGGCAGGATTTTAGAATAGGGTGAGTTGTTCCCATTCTTCGTCTTCTTTGGTATTCTTGATAGGTTCTTTAGGGGCAATTGGGGTTTCTTCGGTTGCCTCTTTTTCGTTTTCTGTGGGGACTATGAGGACTTCGGGGACTTGGATTTCCTCTTCCTCTTCAAACACTTCTTCGTTACTTTCTTCCTTCTGCTTTTTGTCTTCTAAGGGCGGAAGATTTTCCGCCCCTACGTCTTCAATAATTTCTTCTTCAGGCTCCGGTAATGGTTCTAATGCGGTAATTTCTACAATATTTTTAAACGCAATGCGTTTTCCGCGCGCTTTGAGGCTCATGATTTCTACAAATTCGGTGCAAAAGATAATAGTTTTTTCAATCTCTTCCGGTTTTTTCTCGTAATATTCCACTTCAATTTGCGGAAAATGATCATAGCTGATGAAGATGGGGCGAATGGTTTTTTCATCGCCTAAAAATTCTACTTTTTTATCTGTAGGCTCCGGAATGAAGCGTTTCATATAAAACTTTCCATCTTCTTTGTTTTCGTAAACCGCTGTAATTGGCTTTTGAGAATTCAATTTTTGAATGATGCAAAGATTATCCTCGAAATGCGTGGAAAGGTCGAAGCCCGTAATTCGGTAGTTTCCGTTTTTATAAATGGAGATAATTTTGTCGTCTTCTTTGAATGCGCCCAACGAATCGCCGCGTTCGTCGCTGTTTAAGCGCATCACTATGGGGTCATAATATATGTTAATTGCACTCAAAGTAGAAACGCCTTTGGAGATAATTTCGATTTTTCGCACCGGATTTCGTGATAAAATATTGCCTTGCGAAGCACGTCCTTTGATGGCTAACGTGCTAAAATCGAAATCAAATTGTGTTTTTTTTAGTTTGGCTTTGGCTTTTAACAATACGCGTACTTTCTCGGCTTCACCATTAGGGTTTGAAGTAAAGTAAAGCACTTTGGTTCCGGCAGTTCCTTTGGTTAAATCATATTCTTTATCTCTTGTGACGCCACCTACAGAAAATCGTTTCACCATAGCCATGCCGTTATAACCATCGGCATACACCATATTGTAAACGGTTCTGTCATCATTTCTTTTAAATACTTCTACATGTATAATATCTTTTCCGAAGAACTGTTTTTCAGAGACTTTGCTCACTAAGAAAATCCCGTTATCGCGAAAAACTACAATTTCGTCAATGTCTGAACAATCGCAAACATATTCTACCTCTTCATCTTTTTTGAGTGCAGTTCCCACAAATCCCTCTTTTTTATTGACATACAATTTTTGATTTGCCACTGCCACTGTTGCTGCTACGATGTTATCAAAGCTTTTTATTTCGGTTTTTCGTTCTCTGCCTTCGCCGTATTTTTTCTTTAGATTTTCGAAATAATTGATCGCATATTCAATTAAATGATTCAAATGATGCAACACTTGATCCATTTTATCCTCAATTTGCGCAATTTTTTCATCTGCTTGTTTAATGTCGAATTTAGAAATTTTACGAACAGGTTTTTCACATAATTTCAGCACATCTTCTCGTGTAATTTCTCTTCTAAACAGATCGCGATATGGGTCAAAAGCTTTTTCGATATTCTCAATTTGTTTTTCCCAGGTAGCCGTGTCTTTTTCGAGCTCTTTGTAAATTCTTTTTTCGAAGAATATCTTTTCCAACGACCATTTGTGCCAATCTTCTTCTAATTCAGCAAGTTCAATTTCGAGTTCACGCTTCAATAGTGTTACTGTATTTTCCGTATTTGTGCGTAAAATCTCTTTAACCGACATAAATTGCGGTTTCCTATTGCAAATGACGCAAGCATTAGGTGAATACGACATTTCGCAATCCGTAAAAGCGTACAGTGCATCAATAGTTTGATCGGGAGAAACGCCGGGTTGAAGGTGCAACAAAATTTCTACTTTTTCCGCAGTATTGTCATCAATTTTCTTAATTTTCAGTTTCCCTTTTTCAATAGCAGGTGCAATAGAATTGGTAATGAGCGAAGTAGTGGTTGTTCCGTAGGGTATTTCGTGGATGACCAATATTTTTTTATCTACGATGGTAATTTTCGCTCTATTTCTAATTTTTCCACCTCTAACTCCTTCATTGTACTTGGAAACATCCACTGTGCCTCCGGTAGGGAAATCGGGGTAAATTTCAAAATCTCTATTTTCAAGAATGGCAATGGAAGCATCAATAAGTTCAATGAAATTATGCGGTAAAATTTTAGTAGCTAATCCCACAGCAATTCCTTCTACGCCTTGTGCCAGCAACAATGGGAATTTCATTGGCAATGCAATTGGTTCTTTATTACGCCCATCGTATGACATTTTCCATTCGGTGGTTTTACTATTAAAAGCCACTTCAAGCGCAAATTTTGTCAGCCTTGCTTCGATGTATCTCGGCGCTGCCGCATCATCTCCGGTAAAAATATTTCCCCAATTTCCTTGCGTATCAATGGTAATATCCTTTTGTCCCAATTGCACCATGGCATCGCCAATAGAAGTGTCGCCGTGCGGGTGGTATTTCATGGTATTTCCAATAACGTTCGCTGCTTTGTTATAACGCCCATCTTCCAATTCATTCATAGAGTGAAGAATACGGCGTTGTACAGGTTTTAAGCCATCGTAAATATCCGGTACTGCACGATCTAATATTACATATGAAGCGTAATCCAAAAAATAGTTCTCAAACATGGAGGGCACAAAGATAACTTTGTGTAAATCGGAAGTTTGTGCAACATTATCTGAAATTGCAGATGTTTCTTGTGGATCTTCTAAAGGCTCATTTACTATTTCTTCTTCTGTCATTATGGCTATAATTAAAGGTATTTTAGAAAAATTAGGGTGCAAAAATACATCATTTATCGTATCTTAAAATCTAATTTATATCTTAAACAACCTCCAACTTTCCTCTGCTTGCGCCTCAAACATAGATAATCCATTGATAATAAAAGCGCCATATTTTTTACCTTCCTTTAAAAACAACGTCTCTTCAGGATTGTAAATCAAATCTATTAGAATATGCTCACTATGTAAAGCAGCATAAGGGATAGGCGGCATTTCATCCGTATGAGGAAACATGCCCAATGGCGTAGTATTAATGATAAGTGTGGAACGACGAATAAGTTCCTCTGTAACTTCATTATAAGTAATCGTTTTCTCTGTTTTTTTTCGAGAAACGATTTGAAAAGGAGTATTTTTTTGTTTTAATACGTAACAAACTGCTTTTGAAGCGCCGCCGGAACCGAGAACGAGGGCGTAATTCATTACGCCCCTACATTCCATCCGCAATGTCTGTTCAAATCCCGCAACATCCGTATTATAACCCATCCATTGGTTATTTTGTTTTACCACGCAATTTACCGCGCCAACTTCTTGAGCTACTTTATCTAATCCATCTAAAAAAGGAATAATTTCAGTTTTATATGGAATAGTTACATTAAAACCAAGTAAAGAAGAATGTTTTAATAACTCTTTTATTTCTTGAATATTACCAAGTGAAAAGAGTAAATATTTTGCATCATGGACATTGTTTTGAAAGAATTTTTCAGTAAAATATTGTTGCGAAAAACTATGGGATAAAGATTTACCGACTAATCCGAAAATTCTCATTTTTTATTTCCATTAAAGGGTGGAGGCAAAAGTATTTTTTTTTCTTAATTTTGCCAACTTGAAATATAGGATCTATTTATTATTCGAATATGAAAAAACTTTTATTTATTGCAACGATTTTGGTAGCTTCGTTGGCTGTAGCAGCTCAGTCTGCTAAAAGTTACTCAACGATTGAAGATGATTGCACTATTTCTAACTTCCCATGGCATGAAGGTTTTGAAGATGCTAATTTTCCCCCCGATTGTTGGGAAGTTTATATAGCCGGCAACGCTCAAAGAGAATGGGAAAGAAATGTTACGAAAGCGCATTCAGGTGAAGCTTCTGCAGCTCATCGTTTTGCACCCAATTTGGAAGGTTGGTTAATAACCCCAAAATTAGCAATTCCCAATACGGAAGGCTGTGTATTAGAGTTTTGGTCGTTTACAGAAGATGTGCCATATTATGGATATAGTGGCATTTGGATTGCAATAGAAGATAATGAAATTGCATCATTTACAGAGCTTTATCAATTAGAAGACGTAGATTTGGTAGAAAGTGTATGGAAAAAAATAACCATTCTGTTAGATGCTTATGCTGGACAAGATATTTACCTCGGATTTAAATACGCAGGACACCAGGCACATATTTGGTACATTGATGATATTATGATATCAGATGCGTCAAGCTTTGTGGATGTAGAGCTTGCATCCATTATTTCGCCGATATCGGGACTGAACCTTACCGATAGCGAGCCGGTAAAAGTTTCAATAAAAAATAATGGCAGTGTCGCCATTACAGAATTTACCTTAAAATTAGAATTAGACGGAACCGAAATAACAACTGAAACTTATACGGAATCAATAGCAGCTTTTGGGCAAGTAGAATACACCTTTAGCGCTACATTAAATCTTTTTAATCCGGGAAGTTATGAAGTAACGGTGACGGCAATATTAGACGGAGACCAAATTCCCGGAAATGACTCAAAAACGATTACCGTGCTTAATACTGTTTGCTCGACAATAACTACTTTCCCATGGATAGAAGATTTTGAAGGAATTGTTTTTCCACCTTACTGTTGGGGGCATTACGGAACCGCAGGCTGGGCGAAAAGCTCACTTTTTGCTTATGAAAGTGAAGGAGCAGCGTATCATGTTTCCGGTGGCGATCAGGATAGTTGGTTGGTTACTCCCCAAATATCTGTACCTGTGCAAGGAGCTGACCTTGAGTTTTGGAGCCAAATTCTCTCCCCCGATCAAATGGATTATAGCGGAGTATTAATATCAACCTCTAATGGCAACCCTCTTTTTGATACATTTGTAGAAGTTATGTCATTTTCTGCCGAAGATGATTGGCAAAAAATTACTATTCCGTTAAACGATTATGCAGGGCAAGACATTTACATTGGATTTCGATATATGGGCGACTTTGCACATGCATGGGCTATTGATGATATAGCTGTAATAGCATTGGTGCCCCTTACCGTAATAGAATTTGACCCTGAAAACGGAAGCGAATGGGAGCCCTTCGATGGTCCTGAAATTCACGAATATGTTCGTATAGTATTTAGCGAAACTATTGAAGGAAGTTCGCTTGAAGGAATAACTATAAACGGAGACACGCCCCAAAACGTAGAAATAAATGAATGGCAAACAAATATTTTAATGATTTATGATTATTATGACTGGGATTCGGAGTTTGAAATTATTATACCTGTTGCCGCTATTACCGGATTGGCGAATGATATTGTTTATACCTTTTCTACGCCTGCTCAGCTTGCAATAGTGGCTCTATCACCGGCTGCAAATACTATTGATGCAACTATAGATGCCGAAGTCTCCGTTACTTTCAATAAAAATATCTTTACCAATTCTACGACCACTCCAATTGTTACCATCACAAAAGCAGACGGCAGCAATGTTGGCGGTGTTGCTTATATTCCGATAAATCCGATAGATCATAGCAATAAACTGATCATTACACACGACAATTTTGAACATAATTCAAAATATGCGGTAACCATACCTCCATATACGGTTATGGGGTGGAGTGAGCCTATTACTTGGACGTTTACTACTGCTCCAAATAGCATTAACGAAAATAGTCATTCTAATTTGTTCATCTATCCTAACCCAACCGCCGATAAACTATTTATTAAAAACGACGCACGAATGATTAATAATATTCGTATGTTCGATGTATCGGGTAAATTGGTTAGAGAAATTTTACTCATAAACAACAATAAAATGACGATAGATATGAGCCATTTAAGAAGCGGTGTCTATTTCTTGAATGTTGATGAAACAACGATTAAGGTTGTGAAACAATAAAATGAGATCGTAAATCATTTTATTCGATAATTTTCTTAAAAAAAATGTATCTTCGTGCCCCCTTTTTAAAAAAGGTAATTGCTTAGTATTTAATAGAAATTAGATAAAAAACGATGGAAGATTTTATCAAAGACGGAGAAAAAATTGTTCAGGTTAATATTGAAAACCAAATGAAGGAAGCGTATATCGATTACTCAATGTCGGTAATTGTTTCGCGGGCGCTTCCCGATGTGCGCGACGGATTAAAACCGGTGCACAGAAGAATCTTGTACGCGATGTGGGATATGGGAATTGATTCCACTAAACCACACAAAAAATCAGCGAGAATTGTAGGAGATGTGCTCGGTAAGTACCACCCGCACGGCGATACCGCCGTTTACGATGCTATGGTGCGTATGGCGCAAGACTGGTCGTTGCGCTATCCTATGATTGACGGACAAGGTAACTTTGGCTCAGTGGATGGCGATTCTCCCGCTGCCATGCGTTATACCGAAGCCAGAATGAAGAAGATATCGGAAGAGATGCTCGAAGATCTTCAAAAAGATACAGTGCAATTTGATAGCAACTTCGATGATTCATTGCAAGAACCGCGTGTACTGCCTGCCAAAATTCCGGCGTTACTCATTAACGGATCTTCAGGAATTGCAGTGGGTATGGCAACCAATATGGCGCCCCACAACCTCAGCGAGGTGTGCGATGGAATTGCAGCATACATTGATAATAACGATATTACCATTTCCGAATTGATGGAATATATTAAAGCGCCCGATTTTCCAACTGGCTGCATAATATATGGCTACGAAGGCGTGCGTGAGGCGTTTGAAACCGGTCGCGGTAGAGTAGTGATGCGCGGCGAAGCTACGATTGAAGAAGAAAATGGTCGTAACATCATTGTAGTAACTTCGTTGCCCTACATGACGAACCCGTCGGAAATGATTAAACGTACCGTAGAGTTAATTAAGGAAGATAAGATTGACGGCATTTCAAATATTGAAAACCTGTCGAATAAGAAAAACGGCACCCGAATTATTTACGACTTAAAACGCGAAGCGGTACCCAACGTGGTGCTCAACAAGCTGTATCAATACACGGCGTTACAATCTTCGTTTAGCGTAAACAATGTGGCATTGGTAAACGGACGTCCGATGTCGCTGAATTTAAAGAATATTATTGTTGAGTTTGTGAAACATCGCCATGAAGTGGTGGTGCGCCGCACGCAATTCGATTTACAAAAAGCGTTGGAGCGCGCCCACATTTTGGAGGGTTTGCTCAAAGCGTTGGACATCATTGATGAGATCATCGCATTGATACGCAACTCTAAAACGGTAGAAGATGCGCGTAATGGACTGATTGTAACTTGGCAATTCAGCGAAATTCAAGCGCAAGAGATCGTGAACATGCGTTTACGCCAATTGGTTGGCTTGGAGCGCGAAAAACTTCAAAACGAATATGATGAGTTGTTAAAGAAAATTGATTATTTGCGCCAAATATTGGCAGATGAAGGTTTGCGTATGCAAATTATTAAAGATGAATTGGCGGAAATGAAAGAGAAATATGGCGACGAAAGACGCTCAAGAATTGAGTACGCCGCCTCTGATTTTAGAATTGAAGATACGATTGCCGATGATGAAGTGGTGATTACGATTTCGCATTTGGGTTATATTAAACGTACTTTATTGTCAGAATATAAAACACAAAACCGCGGCGGCAAAGGCTCGCGCGGAAGCGCCACCAGGGACGAAGATTTTGTGGAAGACTTGCATATCGCAACTAATCACAACTATTTGTTGTTCTTTACCGCAAAAGGAAAATGTTTCTGGTTGCGTGTGTTTGAAGTACCGGAAGGCAATAAAACCTCAAAAGGTCGCGCCATTCAAAACTTGTTGAATATTGAGCCGGACGATAAAGTGAAAGCGGTAATTAACGTGGACAATCTTTCTGATGAAGAATACATTAACAACAACTACATCATTCTTTGTACAGAAAAAGGCGTGATTAAGAAAACCTCTTTAGAAGCCTACTCACGTCCGCGTGTAAATGGTATTAATGCCATTACGATACGCGAAGATGATCATTTGTTGATTGCAAGATTGACCAACGGAACCAGCGAAATTATGATGGCGCTTAACTCCGGTAAAGCAGTGCGTTTCAACGAGAAAACGGTGCGTCCCATGGGCAGAAATGCCTCGGGAGTAAAAGGGATTACTTTAGCAAATGAAAAAGATTTTGTAATAGGCATGATCAGCGTGGATAGTCCGGAATACGACATTTTGGTAGTTTCTGAAAACGGCTACGGAAAACGCTCATCTATTGAAGAGTACAGAATTACCAACCGTGGCGGGAAAGGCGTGCGCACCATCAATATTACCGATAAAACCGGTGGTTTGATTGCCATTAAGAACGTTACTGATAACGATGATTTAATGATTATTAACAAATCAGGTATCGCCATTCGCATGCACGTGGATGCTTTACGTGTAGTGGGACGCGCTACGCAAGGCGTACGACTCATTAACTTAAAAGGCGATGATTCGATTGCTGCCGTTACACAAGTGCCGAGAGAGGATGATGAAGAGGAAGTGGCTGATGTAGCGGATGTTGTGGGTGAAGAAGCAACGGATGAGGTTGCGCCTCAGTAGTGAGTCATTATAGAATATAACACCTGCCTTTTTATTAGACCCTCTAATATATCTGTTTAATTTTCTTTCAAAAATTAGTCCAAAAATTGTTATAAGGATAATTTTCGTAAATGTTTTTTTATATTTTGCGCCCGATTTTATTACCATAACTCGACCCTATGAAATCAAGAGCCGCTGGTATATCTAATGAACCCATTGAGAAAAAAATGTTTGCACTATGGACAATCCTGTTGCTAAGCGGATTCTTAAGTGCTTGCTGGAAACCAAAAGAATATAAGTATCTAATAGACCAAGAGACGAAAGATTATTGTCTTTTTGGTGAGAGTAGCTATTGGATTTATCAAGACTCGGCAACACTTAATGTAGATAGTGTTGTTATTGACAAGCCTTTCACTAGTGGAGAAATATTAGATATTTATCCTTATAATTATCATGAAACAGATAATACAATACTACTTGAAAAAAAAGACTATTACTCTATAGATGAATCCACTTATTCCAATGTTAAAATCTTTAAGTACTCAAAAAATGGGTTTGAAAAATTATTTTATTGGGCAAAACATGTAGGAATAATTCGTGTGGAAGTATATGAAAACAATGCTCCTATTTCTGTTCGCAATTTAGTTAGATACAATGTTAAACCTTATAAACAATAAATTAAGATGAAAAAATATTTATTCTTTGTGCTAACAATGACAGTCATTTCAGCAACTGTCTTAAAAGCACAAGAACAAACATTTATTCAAGCATTTGACAGCGTGTTTATGAACGTGAGTAAAACAGATGCTACCACAAAGCTTCAAACACTTTATAAGGCAAGTGTTGGAGGAATGCTCCCTTCATTTATGGCTATGGGCGCCTCTTTTAAAACCTTTTTTTCTGAGCATATTGCTTTTCAAACAGAGCTTTTGTATAAGGTAACTCTCGTAGGTAGTATTGATAAAAAAAGGATATCCTTTGGTGGTGTTTATCCTGCTATTGAATTTAATACAAATGTTATGTATCAAAAAAAAATAAAGAATAATAAAAAATTTGAGCTATTTTGGTTTATTGGAGGTGGAGTAAGTTTAGGCTGCGACCTTTTTGGACCAAATGGAAAATTTGGCACAAACATGATCATAGGTTTAGAGTATATATTTCTAAATAAACCATTAGCGTTTCAGATTGATGTCCGTCCGGGTTATGGAATGTTGTTTAATTCCGATAAGAGACTGAATAATGGTTTTTATCCTAATATAAATCCGTGGTCACATTTCGATTGGTTAATAGGATTTACTCTTAGATATACATTTAAGAATAAATAATTTATTCGATACCACAACATTTTAGAATAAACGAAAAGTTAAATAACCAAATAAGTTACAGAATTATGAAAAAATCAATTTTTTTATCAGTATTAATTATAAGTTTTATAGCTACTTATGCTCAAAGTTACTCTAATGAAGAAAAAGGGCAAGAAGAATACCAAATTAAAAAAGTTTCTTATCATTTTACATTTGATGTTGCTCCATTATTCTTGGGTGTACAGATAGATTTGAATGACAAAGAATACTATCTTGATATTTTTAGATTTGGATGTTATCAGTCTCACCATTTGTTATTAAATGAAAAAATAGCCGTTGGATTAGGTTTTGGTGTAGAGTTAGGAGTATTAAACAGTGATATTGATTTTCCCATTTTCGTAAATTTTCGTTATTATTTTAGAAATCCTAACCCACAAAAAAAACTTATCCAACCATTCGGCAATTTCGGATTTGGAACTACTCTTAACAATGTAATAGAGCAGTCGGGTAACTCTATCATTTTTGAGGCTCCAGGAATATTCGTGAATATTTCAGGAGGAATAAAAGTTCGTCGTTTTCAGTTTCATGCAGGCTTTCATCTTCGAACAGAAAAGAACTTAAATCATAAATCACAATTGTGGAGTCCATTAAGAAAGGGAATTGTGATTGACTTTGCTGCAAGAGTTGGTTTTTGTCTGTGAAATAAAACACATACTATGCTATATTAGTAATAATTCAAAATAAAAAGCAAATCAATACTATATTATCTAATATTCAGAATATCAATTTTAAAGACATAATTATCATGAGAAAAATTATCATTTTATCCTTATTTATCATCAGTTTTTTTACTGTTTACGCACAAAACACTTTTACCGAAGCATTCGACAATATTTTTCAAAATATTAGTCGTGTAGATGCAAGCACTGGAATATTATACGAAAGAGTAATCCCTTTTGCCCGATTGCAGAATTACAATTCAAATATAATGTCTGTGGATACTAGTAACAGTGAGCACTTCATACAAGCCTATTTTGAGCTGTACAACGCTGTTTTCCAGCCATCCGCAAAGCTTCCTTTTGAAAGCGATAGTTTGCAATCACTTAGTAAAAAAAATAGTAGCATAGTTGATATTGGCATTTTGCACTATAAATTTAACGCCATAGACAGTGCGGTTGCTTATCAAAAACTATATTTTGATGCTGATAGTGTATTGCATGAAAACAGTGCTATTACGGCATCGTTATATGTAGAAAGAACCGCTTTTGTAGCAGCTCCTTTAAATAAAAGAGTTGATGTTGGAACAACGACTTTTCGTTTCAACAATCTTTTTAGATTTGATAATACGGGAAATCCTATTGTAGAGTTATTCGTTGATTTTGACGATGGCTTTGGCATACGACAAATAACTGATTCGTTAATAATTATTAGTTATATGTCATATGGTACAAAAAACCTGCGTTTTGAAGCATTGTTACAAAATGGGGATACTTTAATAGCATATTCCACAATTAATTGCTGGTCTCCTGATAGAGCAAATCCAAAAAATAAAAGTGGACATCCATATATTCAGAAGTTTGAAGGAAGTAATGCAATTAAATCAAAAATCATCCTTTCAAATCTTTATGAGAGTGGTAATCTTAATTTTGTGGAAGCAAAAGGAGAAATGTGGATTTACTACTCACAATCAGGCAATCAATTACGCAGGCCTATACTAATTGTAGATGGATTTGATCCGGAAAATGACCGTCAATTCGAATGGCATAAAAATGAAGATAAAGACTCTGATGCTCTATCGATTTGGGGATTACTTTGGTATAAAGATGGCAATGTAGATAAACATGTTGGAAAGCAATTGCTTGATAGAGGATATGATTTGGTAATTTTGGATCTTCCCGATGGTGGCACCTATATTGAGCGTAATGCTATGGTTTGTATTGAAGTGATTAATAGAATAAACCAAATGTTAGTTACAAGTGGTAGCCAAGAAGAGATTATAGTAGTAGGTCCCAGTATGGGTGGGCAAATTACACGCTATGCTTTAGCATACATGGAAAAAAATCCGGGACCACATACTAATAACGGAAAACATAATTGCAGATTATGGATTTCTTTCGATTCACCACATCAAGGGGCTAATATATCTTTAGGAGCTCAAGCGTTTATACACCATTTTAAGGCAATACAATCAAGTGCAAAAGCTGTGTGGGATAATACATTAAATTGTATTGCAGCGCAACAAATGCTGATACATCACAAAAATTCGGCGGCAAAGTCAAAATATAATACATACTATAATGCACTTCGTAACCTTGGCTATCCTGCAAATTTACGAAAAATATCTGTTGCAAATGGTAGTCTTAGTAATGCTGCTAATGGAGTTGCTAGTGCAACTGTTTTTGAAATGATATTTCCATGGGGAATTATCAATATTGATTCAAAAATACGTATGTATCCTTCAAAAGGGCAAAAAACGAACGTTTTTAGTGTACTCTATAGAACTTTTTTTATCCCTGTTTATTGGGAGAATGAAACTGTAAACGCCCCTAATGACGCTCCTTGCAGTATTGATGCTGCGCCTGGTGGATATTACAATACATTTAATATAATAAATAAAGATGCTGCTTCATGGGCAAACATGACTGTTTTATATAATGCTCAACATTGCTTTATGCCCATCCCCAGTGTATTGGATATTAGTGATAATTCTGACTATTGTACCAATTTTTCCAATACAGATTTAGTTGCTACTGGCAGAACCCCTTTTCAATCTTATTGGGGCAGTGCAAGTGCCAATATGGATCATGTTGAATTTAATCAATCTTTGGTAAATTGGCTCTTCGATGAAATCGAAACCTACATCCAACCCGGCAAACGCACCTTGTCTTTCTGTGATACGGCACATTATACCATTCATTTTCCTGCCGGAAAAACCTCGCCGGTTACATGGCACACTACCAACCTTGAAATCATTTCAAATCAAGGCTCTAAAATTATCGTAAGACCTGCAGGTACGGGAGAAGGCTGGGTAAGCGCCACACTTACAGGAAATAATATCCTTACCCATAACAAAACCCTTAAAGGATTTACCGTTAATATTACTTATGATGAAGCTGTAACCAACGCTCCTGTTCTAATAATGAATAATCAAACATGGAATACGCCTTACATAGTAAATGGTTATAATATGACCATAACCAATGGTGCAACACTAACTGTAAAATCAAATATTTACATGGCTCAAGGAGCAAAAATCACTATAAACCCCGGCGCTAAACTCATCATAGATGGTGGCACGTTCACAAATGCCTGCACGGGAGGTATGTGGGAAGGCATTGTTGCATCAGGCGGTTCCATAGAAATAAAAAACAAAGGCAAAATTGAAAATGCCATATGCGGCATCAATGTTACTAATGGCGGAACGGTAGTAACTAATACCGGCGCCCAATTTGTAAACAATACTACTCATGTCAATTTTGGAACCCAAGGTTTGGGCACATTTACGCAAACAAACTTTACTTCGGGTAGCAATTGCAACCCAACAAACTCTAATGCACAACTTAAAAAGAACAGCAGTGGCGAAATATTGGTAATAGGATGTTTTGCAAACCCGATTTCATGCAATATAGACAATGGAATGATTGTCATAAACAGGGCTACAACATGGTCAGGTAATATTCAATTATTATCTGTTCCTGTTGTCATACAAGCAGAAGGCGCTTTAACAATTACCGGTACTATAAATAATGATGCGAATACTGCAATTACAGTTCACCCCGCCGGCAAAATCCTTGTGGATGGCGGCACGTTTAAAAATACTACAGGTCAAATGTGGCAAGGTATTACTGTGCTGGGCGATCCCGAAAAACCATTAAATCAAAATGATCAAGGTTATATAGAAGTGAAAAACGGAGGTAGAATTGAAAATGCTGTTTGTGGTATCACTGTTAAAGGTGGCGGTATGGTAAATGCTTTCAGCGCCTATTTTACAAATAATACTCTTGGCGTTAAATTTGAGCCGTTAGCTTCCGGACAAAGCGGTCAATCAGGCTCATTTATATCCTCACGTTTTGAAACGGATCACAATTATTTTGGCAATACACCTGAAGCACATCTTAAAATGGATAGTAGTGGCAATGTCTCGTTATCCGGATGTGTTTTTTCAAGTTTAGTTCTCAATAAAATTGTAGTATCCAACACATCTACAACCTGGTCAGGTAACAATTATTTAGCATATACTCCTGTTAGTTTACAGTCGGGAGCTACTTTGTACATTCTAAATGATATATACAGCAGTGAGTATACTGATATTACAGTTTCTTCCAGTTGCAAGCTTATTGTGAATGGTCTGCCGTATGGCAGTACACTTAAAAATGCTCATGCAAACAAAATGTGGGCAGGCATTACGATATTGGATGGTGGTTACATGGAACTGAAAAATGCCAAAATTGAAAACGCTGTATGTGGCATTACTGTTAATGAAGGTGGTATGGTAGAGGTTATTGATGCCCATTTTATAAACAATATCCTTGGCGTTAGATTTAAACCATTAACTTATCAAAACATTCGCCGCTCAGGCACGTTTACCCGAACAAGTTTCATATTAGACAATAACTACCTTAGTAACCCTGCAAATTTTGAAGGGCACCTCAAAATGGAAAACTGCGGCGAAGTATGGATAACCGAATGCACCTTCTCAACCCTCACTTCAGCAAACGCAAACAATGGAATTATTGCATCCAATGCTTCTAAATGGACAGGCAATAATCAGTTATTATCCGTTCCCGTTGACCTGCAGTCAAGAGCTACTTTAACCAATACAGATACTATAAGTAGTGATATGAATACCACCATTACGGTTTCTCCAGGCGCCAAAATCGTTATTGATGGCGGTATATTTAAAAATGTTACCGGACGACTCTGGCAAGGCATCACCGTATTAGGCAACCCCAGGCAGTCCATGATGGATGGGGCGCAAGGTGTTATTGAATTGAAAAACGGCGGCAAAATTGAAAACGCCAAATGCGGCATCACCGTGAAAGGTGGCGGTATGGTATATGCCACGGAAGCACATTTTATTAACAACACGGTGGGTGT
>WQTS01000127.1 GCA_009786185.1 Bacteroidota bacterium | reverse complement strand
TTGATGCTTTGGACAATGAACTTTCTTTGTCTACTCCGTTAGCGAACGGTACCTACAAGGCTATTTACCGCTATGGCACAGGTTCTAACACTTGTGAGAGCACCGATACAACTACCTTTATTGTTACTCTTAATAATACTCCTGTAACAGCTCCTGATATTGCAGATCAATTCTTCTGCGAAGGCGCTACGATTGCTAATATTATTGTTCCTAATGACGGTATCCTTTGGTACAACGTAGCAGCTGGCGGTACTCCGCTGCCTGCAACTACTATTTTAATTACGGGCACTTATTATGCGGCTCAGAATATGGGTGGCAGTTGCGGTGCAGGTTTGAGAGCCCCTGTGGTTATTACAATAGACAATGAGAACATTCCAAATACGGCAACCTATGGTCCATACAGTTTCTGTGGAACCATCCAATTGGGAGAATTACTAATATTAGGTTACGGTATCACATGGTATGCTGATCAAACCGGAGGTCTACCATTGCCATTATCCACAGTTATAACCTCAACAACTACCTACTGGGTGGCTCAACAGGGTAATGGCGATTGTGCAAGTGATGTTAGAGCGGAAGTAATAATAGAAGAGAGATGTAAGGTGACATTAGATTTAAAAGTCTTCCTACAAGGTCCAACAGTAAATGGAAATTATACCTTTAAAGGCGAAGCTAAAAATGGTCCTCACATGACTAACCAAATCCAAGTACCTCGATACCCATGGTTTACAACCCTAAGGTTACCGGTTACTGATCCTTACGGTCTGTCAGCAAGTTATCCTCAAATTAACAGTATAACCGGTCCTGCTTATGAAGTTGTAGACTGGGTATTGGTAGAAATATGGGGTAATTTTAATGAGACCACCTATACCTACGACTTTTTAGAGAGTCGCGCACTCTTATTGCAAATAGACGGTAGTGTTGTAGATGTAAATGGCGAACTACCCGAATTTAATATTCAGCAAGGTAATGTGCGAATAGTAGTTAGACATCGTAACCACGTAGGTGTGGCAAGTAATATAGGATTGCCCTTTACCTCAGACACAGCTAGATTTGATTTCACTACCGGAATAAATAAAGCATACACCCTTCCTTTCCCCGGTGTTCCAAACCAAATGACAATGAAGCATGGAGTTGCTTGTTTATGGGCAGGAGATCTTAACTTGGATTATGTTCTTAATGCGACAGACGTGAATATTTTTAATAATACCTTCTATTTTGTAAGTGGAGTATGGGAATATGTTAGACCCGATCTTAATATGGATGGTATTGTGGATGCCGCAGACTCGGCTCTGCTATTGGATAATTTCTATCTAAGATCCGTATATTCCGTATTGCGTTTTTTCATTAAAAATTAAGTAGCTAAAAAAAATAAATAATTACAAAAAATATAAGAAAATGAAAAGTATCAAAATCAAAAAAACTATTATTTTAGCGGTATTGTTGCTATTTAATGTTAGTGCATTCTCGCAATTTTGGCCTGTTCCTGAACAAACCCCTACCACATCTGATCGCTTAGATATCAGAATCGTTAGTTTAACCTACGAGCTGACATGTGACGCGACTATGGATAGCATTTGCTTTGACCTGCAAATGAAAGTAGGTAGCGGTTATACCGGAGCCCGACGACTCGGGGCTATGAATTTAAAAATAGACCTTTTTTTAGAACCGGGCGTTGCCATTGCTGTTGATCAATTTTACGGCGGCTTCGTAAAATTCAGCCCTCCGTGGGGGCTTGCAGGTGGAATGGGCGGTGCTTTCCCTCCGGCCCCTTGGGGATGGGAAAACTCAGTGGAACTTAAAGCAAGTAGATCCAATTTTAATCTTTCAACACCTGATTATCAAACAATTGCTCGTATTACAATCCCTATAAGCAGTACTACAAAACCCACTCAAGACAGCTATATACAATTCAGAGTATTCAACGTTGATTTAGGTAGCTATTGGACATCTCCGGATTCCTACATGGATTATTTCGCTTTTACACCTTCCGCCGATAGGTATTATTTTGGAGAATGTCTCCAACCGGAAATTGCGATGGCAGATATTACCGACAAATGTAAAGGAGAAACAGTTAATCTGATTGACTATGCAACCGTACCGGATATGTGTACTCCCGGTGATGTTGATGTTACTTTCTGGAAAGCAAACATGGCAACAACACCTCCTTCTCTAGGCACCCAGATAGTTGGATCTTATACGATAGGTGATGACGAAATGCTGTTTGCCAAAGCGAGCTTTGATGGTTGCGATAGTATTGTATCTTTCATGGTTATTACTCCATCTCCTCTTCCTCCAACAGTAAGCAGTCCTCAAGAGTTTTGTGCTTCTGCAACTGTGGGCGATTTGAATGCTGATGGAGCAAATGTACTTTGGTATGGAGCACCCACCGGGGGCACGCCTTTGTTGCCAACAATTCCATTAGCTAACAATGCTGTTTACTATGCCACCCAAACATCTGATGATGGTTGTGAGAGTAGCAGAAATCCGGTTATGGTATTGATAGTTCCCGAAACTCTTCTTCCATCGCCGGTTATAGCAGACCAGACTTTATGTACAGATGCTACGGTAGCTGACATCCAAACCGATGGCAGTAGCGGTATTGTGTTTTTTAATCCTTCCGGTACAGAACTTATCTCAACCGACGGCTTAGTAAACGGTACATACACAGCAATTTATCGTTACGGAAGTGGCTTGAATGTTTGTGAAAGCACTAATCCAACCACCTTTACTATTACGCTTGATAATAATCCTGCTTTGGCACCTTCCATAGCTGATCAATCTTTTTGTGTGGGCGCTACCATAGCTAATATTACTGTACCTAATAATCAAATTGTATGGTATTTTGATGATAACCCTGCCTCTACTCCCTTAACTCCCGGTACAAAATTAGTTGATAACACCTATTATGCCTCTCAAGGCAAAGGCGGTAGCTGTGCAGAAAGTACCAGAGTTCCTGTGGTAATTACCATCGGCGTTGCTGAGCCTCCTACTACCCATGGACCGTATGAATTTTGCGAAGGGGCAACCCTGGCAAATATCAGCCTGACAGGCTACGGCACTATGTTATGGTACGATAGCCCCGGCAGTTCTACACCTCTTGCGGTAACCACAGAACTTCCCTTAGGTACTTCCATTTATTACGTAGAACAACACTTCGGTCTGTGTTCCAGTGCGAGAATAGCAGTGCCAGTAACGGTAGAAAGATGCAACCAACTGTTAGAGTGTGATTCCATGCCGAACAGAATTGTAGAAGAGAGAGCATTTGGCGATCGCATGTACACTGTGCTTGATGCGAGTTGGGATATCTCTCCTGATATCATGGCAACCCTCGACAGCGCCCGCTATATTGTTGACGGTACCGTAGTTAGCAGTGGTCCCACCGCTACCCTTAATGGTACAATATTCCCATTAGGTGTTTCCTATGTTATGGTAATCGGCTTCCTTGACAGCTATGCCGATACTTGTGAATTTACCGTAACCGTAGAGCGCCTTTGTCCTGCTACTACAAGCACTGCTGTTGAGCCTCATGTTTATACCGTAACCAAACTTGCAGGTACTTGCTGGACCTCTAACCTTAGGGCTACTGTATATGGAGATAACACATCAATTGCATGGGCTAAGTTATATACTAGTTCCATATACTCTGATGTGGCTCACCACGACTCTGTGTTTGGGCGACTATATACTTGGTACTCGGCGGTAGGTCAAGCGGAACCCACTCGTTCCGGTCTTGTACAAGGCCCTTGTCCTGATGGCTGGCATGTTCCTTCGCAAGCCGAATGGAATCTGTTGACTGCATATGATGCCCACGACCTTAAGAGCGCTGATCCTCTCCATTGGCTTACTCCGGGCTCAGATGCCTACGGTTTTGACTCACGTCCTGCGGGTCGCTACGACAGCGCTACCGGCAGATTCGTTGACCTGTACGGCTTTACCGGCTACTGGGCAAGTGATACGCTCCCCGGCCAAAACTCCTATGCGTTCATGATAAATTACTATTGTAGTGAACCTGAAATTATAACAATCCTCGGAACAGACGGATTGAGTGTAAGATGTGTGATAGATTAATTTAAAATGATATATTCAGATATTTCATATTAAATTTTTTATATTTTTGCAGCCCCCAAAAAAGCGGGGGCTGTTTTATTGTAAATTAATAAGGATTAAAAAAATAACGTAATGCCAACAATTCAACAATTAGTTAGAAAAGGAAGAAAACAATTAACCGCCAAGAGTAAATCTAAAGCGTTAGACGCATGTCCGCAACGTCGCGGCGTTTGTTTGAGAGTATATACTACTACTCCAAAAAAACCAAATTCAGCCATGCGTAAAGTAGCGAGAGTTCGTATGACCAACGGAAAAGAAGTAAACGCTTACATTCCGGGCGAAGGTCACAATTTGCAAGAACACAGCATCGTGTTGGTTAGAGGCGGTCGTGTAAAAGATCTTCCGGGTGTGCGTTATCACATCGTGCGCGGTGCGTTAGACTCTGCCGGCGTAAACGGACGCCTGCAAGGTAGAAGCAAGTACGGAACGAAACGTCCAAAGAAAAAAGCATAAACTGGTAAGCGATGAGCGGTTTGCGGTAATGCACCGCATACCTCACACCGCATACCCGCATACCGCAAATAGTTACTTAGCCACCAAAATGGGTGAGCCTAAGAGTAAATATTAACCTTTAAATATTGAAGAAACCAAATGAGAAAATCAAAACCAAAAAAACGGATTACCCTGCCCGACCCGAAATTTAATGACGTGTTGGTAACAAAATTTGTAAATAATTTGATGTTACAGGGTAAAAAATCAATCGCATTCGAAATCTTTTATGAAGCAATGGACATCATTGAAAATAAATTAAAAGAGAATCCTGTTGATGTGTGGAAAAAAGCATTGGCGAATATTACGCCTGCGTTAGAGGTAAAAAGTAGAAGAATTGGGGGAGCAACCTTTCAAATTCCCACTGAGCTTCGCCCCGAAAGAAAAGAATCTTTAGGTATTAAAAACATGATACTTTTCTCTCGTAAACGTCATGAAAAAACGATGGCTACAAAACTTGCCGCCGAAATTATGGCAGCATACAAAGAAGAAGGCGCCGCGTTTAAACGTAAAGAAGACATCCACAGAATGGCAGAAGCGAACAAAGCGTTCTCGCATTTCAGATTTTAACACAATGAAAAATTTCATGTAAAAAAATAAATTGTAGAGACGCGATTAATCGCGTCTCTACTGTTGATTTAGAAACTAAAATTTTTGCATATATAGACTAGCTGTATTCATTATTTTCGCGGCTTGTAGCAAAAAAAGAAAACGCAGGACCAAAGTAAACCAGAAAGCACAGACCAAAGCAAATCAACAGAATTTGAAGAAATTGATAGAATCTCTTCTGAAACTCAAACTACCTATAATATTTATTCCATTCAAAATTTTAGATAAGTATAAGTATTTTTATTTTGCAATAAGTAGCCTTATTATGGCTATTGGTGTAGTGCTCTTATTAGAATTAGTGAATAAAGGTGATTTTATTTTAAAACATTTAGTACGTGAGTTTTTCCACTTTTGGGGATTCATGTATCCTGCTTCTTTTGCTGCATATGAAGTTGCAAAAAAACATAATGAGAAGATACAGGAAAAAGATAATTGTAATAATTGAGCTTAGTCTAAAAGTTAAACAATCATTGTGGTGGAAATTCGCCACAATGATGTTTTTTATATCTACATTGACGCGTTTTTTTTAAATATAAAACAAATCTGCATTAATCTTTTAAATCCGCGTCATTTGTTGCATTTTTGCATTAAAATCACATAAAACACAACAATTTTTAGAAAAATACGATATTAATATATTATAACAGAATTTAACACCAAATTTTATGAATAAAACGTATCGAATCATCAACAACAGCCTTGGCTGGTTAATAGGAATTATTGCATGTGCCGTGTATGTTCTTACCGTTGAGCCTACGCAATCGTGGTGGGATTGTGGCGAGTACATCTCTACTGCCCACAAGTTGTTGGTTGGACACCCGCCGGGTGCACCCACCTTTCAAATTATTGGAGCTGTTTTCAGTCAGTTAGCCGGAAACGACCCCGCCATGGTTGGTTTTTGGGTCAATGTCATGTCTGCCCTTTGTAGCGGATTCGGTATTATGTTCCTGTTTTGGACTATTACTTTACTTGGTAAAAAATTAGTGGCAAATTTAGGCGGTTTTACTACATTAAGAACAATAGGGATTTTTGCAGCAGGCGCTGTGGGTGCATTAACTTATACGTTTACTGATACTTACTGGTTCTCAGCAGTGGAGGGCGAGGTTTACTCTATGTCTTCATTCTTTACTGCGCTCGTTTTTTGGTGCATCTTAAAATGGGATGAAGAATACGATAACCCGAAAGCAAATACCAATCCGGCACGTTGGATCGTACTTATATTTTACTTAATGGGGCTTTCCATCGGAGTTCACTTATTGAACTTGCTTACGATACCGGCCATGGGATTAATCGTTTATTTTAAATTATCGAAAAAAGCCTCTTATAAAGGCGTACTTTTAGCCCTTGCTTTTATCGCTTTTGGCATCTCAATTTTGTACAACGTAGGCTGGATGTTAGCAATATGGGCGTTTATAGCAGCGCCGCTTTTATATATTTCGTTCAAAAATGGCGCTATCCGTTCTAAAGCCGAGTGGGGCGTTTTGGGTGCACTTATTGCATCAATAGCTATAGTGGGTGTTATACTTTGGGGTATCGTTCCCGGAATTGTAAGTTGGGCAGGAAAATTTGAAATCTTCTCTAAAAATACCCTCGGCTTGCCTTTCAATGCAGGAACAATTATTTACTTCTTGCTTATTTTTGGCATTATAGGTTATGCGCTTTATTATGGTTATAAAAAGAAAAAGCAACTGCTTAAAATTTGTGCTTACTCGCTATTCTTCTTGCTTATCGGATATTCAACTTTTATAACGCTCGTTATTCGTTCAAATGCAAACCCTACGATTGATCAAAATAGTCCCGAGGATGCGGTTACACTTTTATCTTATTTGAACAGAGATCAATATGGCTCTAATCCGCTCATTTATGGAAGAGCTTACAATTCTCGCTTAGATAGACGCCAACCTTATCTTGACGGAGACCCGGTTTATGTTCGTTGCGATAAAGCAGGTAAGTATATTATTACCGATGACAGAAAAGGAACGATACTTAATTATGACAGCCAAGATTGCATGTTTTTCTCAAGAATGTGGGATTCGCAGAAAAGAGATACTTATATAGAATGGATGAGAAATAATGTATATAACTCAGGCAGCGTTTCGGATAGAGAAAATATGAAACATTTGGAAAGCGGAAAAATACCTACTATGGAGCAGAATAAAAAATTCTTACATTCTTTCCAGCTCAACTATATGTATTGGCGCTATTTTATGTGGAATTTTGTGGGCAGACAGAACGAAATTCAAGGTCGTGGCGATTATTACAACGGAAATTGGGTGTCCGGTATTCCATTTGTTGACAACGCTTTGGTAGGCAAACAAAATGAGATGCCTGTTACTATGAAATATAAAGGGCATAACACCTATTTCTTCTTGCCATTCCTCTTGGGAATTATAGGTTTAGTCTACTATTCAAGAAAAGACATGAAAAATTCGTTTGTGGTATTTATGTTGTTTTTAATGACCGGTTGGGCAATTGCATTCTATCTGAATAATGCCTCTTTCCAGCCGCGCGAACGCGATTACGCTTATGCGGCTTCTTTCTATGCTTTCTGTATTTGGATAGGTTTTGGCGTTTTTGCATTAATTGCCTTGTTAGAAAAATGGAAAAACCAAAAAGGACAAGTTGCCGGCGCTGTTTTAATTACATTGGTTTGTATCGGATTGGTACCCGGCATCATGGCAAAAGAAAACTGGGACGACCACGATCGTTCTTACAGATATACCGCATTAGCTTTTGCGAAAAACTACTTGGATTCGTGCGAACCTAATGCCATCTTCTTTACGATGGGCGATAATGAAACGTTTCCTTTGTGGTACGCCCAAGAAGTGGAAGGTTACCGCACCGACGTGCGCGTTTGTAACCTCAGCCTCTTACATGGAAGCTGGTACGTGGACCAAATGAAACGCAAAGCATACAATTCCGATCCGCTTCCTATTTCTATGACTTGGGAGCAATACCGCGACGGAACACGCGAACAAGTTGTTATGGATGTTGCAGGAAGCCAATTCTTAGATCTTAAAGGTGTGGTGGAATATATTAAAGACCCAAGATTTGATAATAAAAGAGTGATTGTTTTATTGGGAGAAGATAGAAGATTTAGAATTGAAGGTGCAGGATACGGAGCAAGTACTCCGGCAAGTTTTTCAATACCTGTAGATAGAGAAAAAGTATTAGCGAATGGCACTGTTCGCCCTGAAGATGCGCATTTAATTGTTGACAGAATAACTTGGAACAGAAATACGAAAGATATAAATTGGCTTGCGCGCACGAATTTGATCATGATGGATATTTTAGCCCACTTTAATTGGGATAGACCTATATATTTTTCCGTTACTTCCGGTCCGGATGCCTACTTTGGCTTAGAAGAATTTTTCCAATTAGATGGCATGGCGTACCGTTTGGTGCCCATTAGAACAAGAGGAAACAGAGGCGAAGTAGGGAGAGTGAATACCACTACACTGCCCGATAAACTGTTGAATGTTTTTCCAAATCATGCACGTGTTGACGTAGTGAACAATCCTGACAGGCAACAAAAACCGGTATATCCTTACCTTTGGGGCGGAATGAACGACCCGCGTGTATATCATCCCGAAGAAACCAGTAGAATGTATTTTATGGTTAAGTCCATGTATATACGTACAGCTAATCAATTAGCTGCCGAAGGAAATATTGAAAAAGCCGAACAAATTCACGACAAACTCATCGAAATTTTCAATCCGGATATAATTCCCCATATCTTAATAGGAAATTACGGACACTCAATTCATTCTATCATACAAGCCGAAGCTTTATTGAAATTGGGTACGCCAACAGCTACAGAAAAAGGATTAAAAATGGTGAATAGAATGTTAGATGAACTGAAAGAGACTTTCGATTGGTTTGAAAAAGGAGATGAACGCACATTAGCCATTCAAGCAGGAAATATTGAACTCGGTAAAACATATTTAACCTATATAGATAATATGCTTTCCGATGAACAACGCTTACTGCTTCGAAATAAATTTGAACAAATCAATTTGACCAACTCCGGAATGGCGTTAGCAGCGCAACTAAGCACCGAAATTGATGCTTACTTAAAAAGAGGATTGGAAGCGCAACAGCAACTGATTAATAAATTAGCCGAATTGAACGGTTTGATTGATGTTGCCATTTTAACAAATAACCAACCATTGGCAGACCACGTTATCCGTTTAATGGAAGCAAAAATTAATACAATTGCCGCTATAGATCCGCAGGCAGGAAGAGCATTTAGAGATTATTTTTTACCGGAAGAGGCTGAGGTGTAAAGGTTAAAGGAAGAAAGCAGAAGAGAGAAAGGCAGCAGGAAGCATATCCCCTCCAAATTTTGGAGGGGTGCCCGAAGGGCGGGGTGGTTTATATTTGTGAAAAACATGTCTTAAAAACCTTCTTTACTTCTTCCATATCCACCTCTTTCCTCAACTCCTTTTGCATAGAAGTAATTCCTTTATCCACAAACCCACAAGGATTAATATAATTAAAATACGTTAAATCGGTATTCGCATTTAATGCGAAACCGTGCATGGTAACAAAATGCGAAGCGCGCACTCCGATAGCGCAAATTTTCCTTGCATTGGGCGTGTTGCCGGCAAGCCACACGCCGGTAGCGCCCTCCAAGCGAGCGCCCTCAATGCCGTAATACGCAAGAGTTTGTATAACTGCCTCTTCCATTTTGTGAATATACTCTTTTAATGAATTTCCGTGATTTTCTAAGTCTAAGATAGGATAACCCACTAATTGCCCGGGTCCATGATACGTGATGTCGCCGCCTCTGTCAATTTTATAAAAAGCAGCGTTGATGTTCCTTAAAAAATCTTCGTTAATGAGAAGATTATTTGTCTGCCCGTTTTTTCCTAATGTGTAAACATGCGGATGTTCGCATAAAAAAACGGTCTCTAAATCTCGTGTGTCTTTACCCTCTTTTTTTGCTTGAATAATCTCTTGGAATAATCTTTCTTGTCTGTTCCAAGCTTCTTTATAATCAATGGTTTGCCAATCAATGAATTTCATACATTTGTTTTTTTGCACGCAGATTATAATAATTAATCTGTGTTTATCTGTTTAATCTGTGTCATCTGTGTGCTTAATTTATCCGACATATACGAAGACCGCACCAACGGCGCACTTTCCACATGCTTATACCCCAATTCTAAAGCCATTGCCTTGTAGCTCTCAAACTGCTCCGGTGTGATGTACTCCGCAACCGCAATATTATTCTTAGTCGGTTGCAAATATTGCCCGATAGTAACAATAGAAACTCCCACATTTCGCGCATCTGCTAAGGTTTGGCGCACTTCTTTTTCAGTTTCCCCAAGTCCAACCATGATGCCGGTTTTTGTTAATATTCCGGAAACTGCAATTTGCCGCAATGTTTCTAAACTGTTTTTGTAAGTAGCTTTACTTCTAATCTCCGGCGTTAACCTTTCTACTGTTTCCAAATTATGTCCTATAATATTCGGTTTAACATCAATTAACGTTGATAGCAACTCATTTTGATAGTCCGGAATTAACAATTCGATGATGGTGTTTGGATTTTGGTTGCGTATTTTACGCACGGTTTCTGCCCAATGTGCGGCGCCTTTATCCGGCAAATCATCTCTGTCAACGGAAGTGATAACACAGTGCTTCAGCTTCATTAAAGATATGCTTTCTGCTACCTTTTCAGGTTCCGAGCTATCTAACGGCAACGGTTTTCCCGATTTTGTGGCGCAAAATTTACAAGTTCGCGTACAAATATCGCCCATAATCATAAATGTGGCGGTTCCTCTACTCCAACACTCACACTGATTTGGGCATTTGCCGCTGCTGCAAATAGTATGTAAATGATTATCAGCAACGATTTTTTTTACAAAAGCAAAATTTTCCGTATTCTCAATTTTTATCTTTAACCAATCGGGTTTGCGCGCAATTTTCATTTTTAAAATTTGCGCAAAATTATATTTTTAGTTACGAGTTACGAGTTACAAATTACGAGTTACATGATAAATATTTGAAGATGAGGGTGTAATTTACTGAAAAAGTTGTCGTTGATTATTTATCTAAAATAAATAATAACAAAAAAAGTATGAAAACACACAAAGATTTAGAGGTTTGGAAAAAATCTATAGAAATGGTAACAATATTTATACGCTGACCTGCAATTTTCCTAAAGAAGAATTATATGCTTTAACCAATCAAATAAGAAGATCAGCGGTGTCTGTGCCATCAAATATTGCAGAAGGTGCAGGAAGAAAATCAAGCAAAGAATTGCTGCAATTTTTATACTTTGCTACAGGTTCATTATCAGAATTAGAAACACAATTAATTATTGCTTATAATTTAAAGTATTTGAATGAAGGACAAAAACGGGATATTGAGGCAATACTATCTAGCATTTTTAGAATGCTATCCGGCTTGATACAATCTCTAAAATAAACTATCACAACCTCTAACCCATAACCCATAACCCGTAACCCGTAACTCGTAACTCGTAACTAAAAATATATCTTTGCCGCATGAAAAAAATCGTCTATTCCGGAATTATTTTAATTGTTTTTTTGTATGCGTGCAGAAAACCGGAAAGATTTTCCGATATCCCTGAAATAAAGTTTATTAGCTTCGAAAAACTCAATCAAGATGAAGGACGTCTTGCTTTTTATTTTCAAGACGGAGACGGAGATATAGGATTAGACAATCGGGATAATTACCCTCCATTTGATACTTCATCTATTTATCGTTACAACTTTTTTTGCGATTATTACGAAAAACGGAATGGGATTTTCCAAAAGATTGATTCCATAATAAATCCAAAAGGCGAACTTGAACCTTTTAATTTAAATGGGCGCATTCCGAGATTATCCAATTTACCCGGAGAATCAATAAATGGGGAAATTTATTACACGTTTTCACCCAGCTACTATGATACTTTTTCACCTTATAGTGATACTGTGAAATTGAAATTCTATATAGTTGACAGAAAACTGAATCATAGTAATGTGGAAGAAATAATTATAATTAGATGATGATAAAATCTTTGTGTACCGATATGACCTTAAATGAACTCATAAAAGCTGCCCTCAGGGAAGACATCGGCAGTGGTGACCATTCTTCGCTTGCTTCGATTCCTGAAAATGCCAAAGGACGAATGAAACTGTTGGTGAAAGAAAATGGCATTATCGCCGGAATTGAAGCGGCAAAAGAAGTACTTCGGCAAGTAGATCCTTCTATTTCAATGAAATGTTTCAAGAAAGATGGAGATGAAATTACTGTTGGCGAGATTGTATTCGAGTTGGAAGGTCCCGCGCGAAGCATGCTCACCGCAGAAAGAACCCTGCTGAATTTTATGCAACGCATGAGCGGAATTGCCACCGTTTCAAAACAATACGCCGATGCCGTGAAAAGTACGAAAACAAAAATCTTGGATACACGCAAAACAACACCCAATCTTCGAGCGCTTGAAAAATACGCCGTAAAAATAGGAGGCTCTGAAAATCACCGTTTTGGCTTGTACGATATGATTATGTTGAAAGACAACCACATTGATTTTGCAGGAGGCATAGAAAAAGCCATTGACGATACCCATGAATATTTAAAAAAGAACGGGTTAAATTTAAAAATAGAAATTGAAACACGCACGCTTGACGAAGTAAAACGTGTAGTAAAACATGGAAAAATAGACAGAATTATGCTGGATAATTTTGCGCCCGAAAAAATAAAAGAAGCGTTACAGTTGATTGCCGGAAAATACGAAACCGAAGCTTCGGGCGGAATTACGCTGGAAAATATTAAAGAGTATGCAAAAACCGGAGTAGACTACATCTCTATCGGCGCCTTAACCCATCATATTAAAAGTTTGGATTTAAGTTTAAAATTTATAGCCTTGTAATGCCGCAACTTCATGCCTCTTTCAGATCTAAAAGAAAATGGGTGGCTTTTATGCAACGTCCGTTTGTTCATAAAATAATTACGTTTATGAAAGGGTGGGTGCTCCCCGGTTTTCAAAAAATTCCCTTTTGGGATGTAATGAAATTTTTTGTGGAATCGTTGGTGCAAGGTATCTTTTTTCAACGGGCTGCTGCCATGACCTACTACATTTTCACGGCATCCATTCCATTGATTATGGCATTAATTGCTTTGCTGTCATTTTTGGGACCCGGGTTGCAAGATAATCTGTTAGGATTTTTGCAAGAGGCTGTTCCCGAATATTTATGGCCCGCGGTTTACAAAATTGTGAACAATTTAATTCAACACCATAGCGGAACCATCTTATATCTTTCGCTCACTTTGGGCATTTATCTTACTTTTATAAGCGTGAATGCCATTGTAACCACCTTAAATATAAGCTATTTTGATATAGAGCAACGCAGAGGCATTAAACAGCTTCCTATTAGTTTTGCTATGGTGGTGGTTTTTTTAACAGTGATTATTGCTGCATGCGGCATTTTTATTGGCGCAAACCTTTTGGTAAATTATGTAACGGTTACGCTATTCGGTTCCGAAATTTTATATCAATACGCCATTGCTTTTATAAAATGGTCTATGTTATTTATATTACTTTATCTGTTTTTGGCTGCGCTATTTTATTTTGCTCCCTATAATAAAAAACATTTCAAATTTTTCTCTACCGGAGCATTTTTCTCCACCATTTTATTAGTTGTACTGCTGTATGCTTTAAACTTCTATTTCTCAAATATTTCTGCCTATAATTTAGTGTATGGATCTATTGGAGCATTGCTCCTCATTATGCTGTGGCTCTATTGGAGCTGCATGGCAATTCTCATTGGTTTCGACCTCAATGTGAGCATTTCTATTGCCCAAGCTCAAAGAAAAAACATGCACGATAAACTAAAAATTAAAAGTGCAGTCAGAGAATAATGAAAAAAATATATTTTTGCAGACTCTTTTCTGTATTCTGCCGAAAAAAATGTAAAACCTAAATATTAACCTTTTAAATTTAATTTTATGAAAAAATCATTATTTTTTATTTTAGCTGTTGCATTTTGCATCTCTTTAGCGGCTCAACCTTACACTGCTGAAGATTTCAAAAATGTAACCCAAAAAGCTTACAAAGCTGCTAAAGGCGCTACCGAAGATGCCTTTATCCCAACAGAACGCCTATCTCCCTACAAATTTAAGGGTTCTTCTGATCAAATAGGTGAAACTCATTACGTTACTGCAAGTAACTGTAATGCGCGTAATACCATTAGCTGGGCGCCCGATGGAAACGTTTGTGCTGTTGTATGGACAACAGGTACTGCACCCGCAAACCGTGGTACCGGAATTAACTACTGGGATCATAGCACACAAACATGGGCATTTCCGGTTACAACCGACAGAATTGAGCAGGGTACTACAGGTACTGTAGGAAGCCCGGGCTGGGGTTTGCACGTATTTACCGAAGAAGGTGAATGTGTAGTAGCTCATAGCGTTGGTGCCGGCGGTTTGGTAATAAACACCAGAGCAAAATACGGCGAAGGCGCTTGGAACCAACAAATTCTTAAAGGACCCGAACAAGCTAATGGTCTAACTACATTACTTTGGCCAACAATGGCTGCTTCAGGTAATACCATACACTTGGTTTGTGTAACCGACAATGAATCTGACCTTGGCGGCATTCCCACATGTCCGCTTTATTACAGATCTACAGACGGTGGAGTAACATGGGAAAATTATGTAATTCTTGCTAATTTTATGCCCAATCAAGATGTACAAAATATTCACACCGGCGATGATTTCAATATTATTGTTCGTGGCAATCATGTTGTTCTTGCGTATGCAACAGGTAGAGCCGGTTACTTGGAATCGAAAGATGGCGGAAACACTTGGACAAGTAAGATAATTTATGACAACAATTGGAGTTGGGTATCAACAGGTGTAAACATAGGACCACTTATGCGTGCAGCAACAATTGATGCGGCTATAGGCGATGACGGAGTAGTACACGTTGCATTCAGTGCAAAAATGTGTGCCAGAGATGCCTCTACAGAAGCTTGGTATTATTCTTCTTATCCGGCGCTTTGTGCTATGTTCACATGGAAAGAAGGGCAACCTACAATGCAAGAAGGAGATATGGTTACTCTTACTCCAGCCGGTGATATTGACGAACTCCTTTATGAAGACCTACCAAATTTTATGGATGCACCGGGCCTTTTAGGCTTTGACAGATTCTATTTTTGGGATCCGATTGATGTACTTGTACAGATAAACCGCGCCTATAACAATGTTGGCTATGTTTCTCATCCACGTTTAATTGCTCAAGGCGGCAAAGTATATTTAATGTATTCTTCTATTATAGAACAACCTATGTTATTCCCATCAACAAGCGAATTTTATAGAGGTGTTTTCTTAACCGTTTCTTATGATAATGGAGATACTTACAATCAAAGAGAACATACTTCGTGGTTATCTTATAATGAAGATTATTTCTTCTGCGACTGGTCAAACTATGGCGGACCAAATGACGCCGGAACCGGCTATACAGGATGGATTGAGTTTATAATCTCTTCAGAAAACGGATTCCCTACCATGAGTGCAAATATTAAAAATGATCGCATAATATGCAGCTGGTTAAATGACTATTTCCCTTTCCCCGAGTCACTTGTATGGATGACTGAGCCTATGGGAGTATTTTCCATGAATCTACCTACTGAATTAGCCGGACGTTACAAGAACACCGACTGCGTTTGGAGAGGTTTAGTTTGTGATGGTAAGAATGTTGTTGAAAAAGAGAAGGTTGAAAATCTTAAAATCTATCCAAATCCTGCTAACAATACGACTATCATTGAAGTAGGCACAAAGAATCCTTATACATTAACCGTAACCAATATTATGGGTCAAGTGGTACACACTGAAAAAGGACAACAAAGCAGAGTTCAACTCAATGTTGCTGACTATCCTGCAGGCGTTTATATCGTTAATGTAAAAACAGCCGGTGCAGTTGCTTCACAAAAATTAATCGTGAAATAAGAAAACTTAATTTATTAATCAAATAAAATTTTTATCATGAAAAAAACATTATTATTAATCTTAGCTGTTGCATTGTGCACCTCTTTGGTAGCCCAATACACTTCTAAAGATTTGAAACATGTAACACAAAAAGCTTACCATGTTGCTTATGGCGACGATAACGACAACGCTTTTACTCCCGCATTACGCCCATCGGGTCATGCACCACAAAATAGTAATAAAGGTTTCTCCCATCAAATAGGTGAAACACACTACATCTCTATGACCAATGCTAACGCACGTAACATAATTAATTGGTCTCCGGATGGAAGCACTTGTGCTGCTACATGGACAATTGGAGGTGCGCTTGTAGGGGCAGCAGGACCACGTGGTACCGGACTCAATTATTTTGATCAAGCTTCGCAGTCATGGAATCCAATTCCAAGCGTAGATCCCCTTGAAAGAGTAGAAACCGGCCCTATGACTACAACTTGGGCTCCCGGCTGGGGTTCTCACGTATATACTGAGAATGGTGAATTAGTAGTTTCTCATTGTGTTGCCGAACAGGGATTGATGATAAACTATAGAGCACAACGCCACCAAGGCGCATGGGAACAATCTGTTCTTAAAGGACCGGTGCTTAGTAATGGTAAAACCGACATACTTTGGGCAACTGTGGTAGCCGTAGGTGATATTGTACACATGGTTTGTGTTACCAGTAACGATGCAAATGTTACATTTGCTCACCCGGAAGGAGCAAACATTCCAACATGTCCTATTTATTTCAGATCTACAGATGGTGGAAAAAACTGGACTGCTCCTACTCCCTTTACCTTTGCTCAAATGCCGCTTGAGGATCAAATGAGTGTTTCAGCCGATGGTTACGTGTTCACAGCTCGTGGCAATCACCTTGTTCTTGCATATGGAAGAGGTACGGTTGCTTATTTAGAATCAAAAGATGGTGGAAATAGCTGGACACGCAATGTGGTTTATGATAACGATTGGAGCTGGTCATCAACAGGTGTAGCCATAGGGCCACTTATGTATGCAACCTCTATGGCTGTTGCTATAGGCGATGATGGTGTAGTACATATTGCATTCAGCGCGCAAATGCGTCGTAGAAGTGCTGATACAGACCCTAATTATTATAACTTCTATCCCGGTCTGTGTGGTTTGTTTACATGGAAAGAAGGGCAACCTACGATGAAGCAAGAAGACATGGTTACTCTTACTCCAGCCTACGAAATTGAAGAAACCTTATATGAAAATTTACCAAACTTTCTAAATGCACCGGGGCTTTTGGGCTTTGACCAATTCTATTTTTGGGAGCCTATTGATATACTTACCCAAATAAGCAATGCCTTTGGAAATGCCGGCTATATCTGTCATCCTCGCTTGATTGCCCAAGACGGTAAAGTATACTTAATGTATTCTGCTATTATAGAACAACCTATGATATTCCCATCAACAAGTGAATTTTATAGAGGAGTTTTCTTAACCGTTTCTCATGATAACGGAAATACTTACAATCAAAGAGAGCATACTTCATGGCTATCTTATCATCCGGATTATTTCTTCTGCGACTGGTCAAACTATGGCGGACCAAATGACGCCGGAACCGGCTACACAGGATGGATTGAGTTTATAATTTCCTCAGAAAACGGATACCCAACTATGGCTACAAGTATTAAGAATGATCGATTAATATTTACTTGGATCAATGATTATTTCCCTTATCCGAGTTCTGTAGAAGGCAATGCTCCCGTATGGGTAACTGATCCTTTTGGAGTATATTCCGTAAATATATCCATTTGGGATGCCGGACTTTACAACAACACCGACTGCGTTTGGAGAGGTATAGATTGTATGGATAATGTTGTTGAAAAAGAGAAGATTGAAAATCTTAAAATCTATCCAAATCCTGCAAATAACATGACTACCATTGAAGTGGGCACAAATAATCCCTACACTTTAACTGTAACCAACATCATGGGTCAAGTAGTACACACTCAAAAAGGACAACAAAGCAGAGTTCAACTCAATGTTGCTGACTATCCTGCAGGTGTTTATATCGTTAATGTAAAAACTGCTAACGCAACTGCTTCACAAAAACTAATTGTGAAATAGTAAAGTTATTTTACAAAAAAAAGGCTGCTCAAAAAAAGCAGCCTTTTTTTTATTCTAATTCTTTTAAATAACGATGAATGGTTTCTTCTAATCCCAAGTATAAAGCATCAGAAATTAAAGCATGCCCGATAGAAACTTCTAATAATTGAGGAATGTTTTTAGCAAAATAAGCGAGATTAAGCAAGTTTAAGTCATGTCCGGCATTGAGTCCCAATTCCTGTTTTATCGCTTCTTCTGCGGCATTAAAATAGTCTTCTATGGCTGTTTTTGGGTTGTGAGGGTAGTTTACGGCATAACTTTCCGTATATAACTCAATTCTGTCGGTACCGCACAATTTGGCATTGCGTACCATGTTAATGTCCGGATTTACAAAGATGGAGGTTCTAATTCCTTCTTTTTTAAAACTTTGACAAATCTCAAAAAGCATCTCTCGATACTTAATCGTATCCCAGCCGTTATTCGAGGTAATGGCTTCCGGCGCATCGGGAACCAAAGTTACTTGATGAGGTTTCACTTCAAATACCAAATCAATAAAATCTTTAGAAGGGTAGCCTTCTATATTAAATTCTGTGGTAACAATCTTTTTCAAGTTGCGCACATCTTCGTAGCGAATGTGGCGTTCGTCGGGTCTTGGATGTACGGTAATGCCCTGTGCTCCAAACCTCTCACAATCTTTGGCTACTTGAATGAGGTCAGGAAGATTTCCTCCGCGCGCATTACGCAGGGTGGCTATTTTGTTAATGTTTACACTTAACTTTGTCATATAGATTGTTTTAAAGGGCTATCTTTTAAATATGCCTGAATCGTTTGAATAATTATTTCAGATTCATCGTTATTTATTACATTACCGTTCTTGTTTTTTCCTTCGGAAATATGAGAATTTTCTTTTATAAGACTTAGGAATATATTCATTATAACGCGAACATAGTCTTTTTGTCCATTAGCATTAATTTCGGAATCTTCAACAGCAATTTGTGCTAAAGCGTGAATACCCGAGAGTATAACATTTGTGTTTTCACTTGCCAATAGCGCAACAGCATCTTTGAAACGAGCATCTAATTGCTTTTTCACTGCGAGTCTGTTTGTTTCATTTTGTAATTCTCTCGTTTGTGCAAGCGCTTTTCTTGTTAATTCATTCGTTTTTTCTTGCTCTCTCAATCTTTTGTTATTTACTAAAAGATTTCCAATTAAAATTATCCCTCCGGCGGTTGCTCCTGCATACGTCATTGCCTCTGCCAAACTTTTTTTTCCGTTAAAGAAAATAAAAAGTACGCGCAAATATTCATCAAAATACCATAAAATAAAGGTAGTTAAAATAATAAATATCGCTAATAAGACAGCCCAATGTGTTTTCATTTTAATACGCGAATGCTATTCAATACAACATACCAAATTTCTATCTCCATGTGCGTCATTCACCTTTCCTACCGTAGGCCAATATTTATCATCATGCGGCATCGGATATGCGGCTTTTTCACGAGAATAAGGTCTATCCCATTCGTTGGCGCAAACTACTTTTGCCGTATGAGGTGCATTTTTAATAACGTTGTTTGCTTTGTCGGTTTTGCCCTCTTCAATCTCACGAATCTCTTTACGAATGGCGATAAACGCGTCACACAAACGGTCAATTTCACTTAATGGCTCACTTTCGGTAGGCTCTACCATTAACGTTCCGTGAATGGGGAATGCTACTGTAGGCGCATGAAAACCGTAATCCATCAAGCGTTTTGCAATGTCAATCACTTGTATTCCGGCAGAGCGGTCAAATTCGTTGCAATCGAGAATAAATTCGTGGGCACAACGTCCGTGTGTGCCGAGATACATGATCTTATAATGATCTTTCAAACGCGCCACCATATAATTGGCGTTGAGGATTGCCATTTTAGTAGCTTCGGTTAAACCGGCGCCGCCTAACATTTTAAGATAACCGTAAGTAATCGGCAACAATAAAGCGCTGCCGTAAGGCGATGCGGCTACCTGACTGCCTTTTTCTCCGCCCACTTTGTAAAGTGCGTGATTAGGCAGATAGTCAACCAAATGTGCGGCAACTCCGATAGGCCCAACGCCCGGACCGCCGCCACCGTGTGGCATGGCAAAAGTTTTGTGCAAATTCAAGTGACACACATCCGCGCCCATAGCGCCCGGAGAGGTTAAGCCCACTTGCGCATTCATATTCGCGCCATCCATATACACCAAACCGCCGTTGTCGTGAATAATTTTGATAATCTCCAAAATTGTTTCTTCGAAAACGCCGTGTGTAGAAGGGTAGGTGATCATAATGCACGACAAATTGTCCTTATATTGTTCGGCTTTTGCACGCAAATCCTCCACATCAATTTCGCCCTCGGCGGTTGATTTTACGATTACAATCTCTAAACCGGCTTTGGCTGCCGTTGCCGGATTGGTGCCGTGCGCCGATGCTGGAATCAAGCAAATATTGCGGTGCGCCTCGCCTTTATCAATGTGATAATTGCGAATCACCATCAAGCCGGCGTACTCGCCTGCCGCCCCCGAATTGGGCTGAAATGAAATTGCCTTGAAACCGGTAATCACCTGCAACCAAAGATCCATTTCTTTAATCATTTCCAAATATCCCTGTGTTTGCTCTTCCGGCGCAAATGGGTGAAGCCCACCTGTTTCCGCCCAACTTAACGGCATCATTTCAGCGGCTGCATTCAGTTTCATGGTGCAAGAACCAAGCGGAATCATGGCGCGATTGAGCGACAAGTCTTTAACTTCCAACTTTTTCATATAGCGCATCATCTCCGTTTCCGATTGATATTTGGTAAAAATATCTTGCTGCATGAAAGTTGAAGTGCGTTGCAAATCTTTCGGAATATTTAATTCAGGAGTGTATGGTTGACATACGTATGGTGTAAACTCTTTGCCGGCAGCTTTTGCCAAAATAGACAAAATGAAATTTACGTCTTCCAATTTTACGGTTTCATCTAAAGATAAGGAGAAGCAGGTTTCGCACCAATAGTAAAAATTAACTTCGTGTGCTAATGCTACTTTTTTAATGGCTTCGGTAGTAATTCCGTTAGGCGCTTCAAAACACAAAGTATCAAAGAACGTTTTATTATGTTGTTTATACCCGTATTTTTCGGCTTCTTTGGCTAAAACGCCGGCAAGTACATTTATTTTGAGTGCTTTATCATGTAACCCTTTAGCTCCGTGCCACATACCGTAAAAACCGGACATTATGGCAACCAGTGCTGAAGCCGTGCAAATATTGGAAGTAGCGCGTTCACGTTTAATATGTTGTTCGCGGGTTTGCAATGCCATACGCAAAGCACGATGCTCCTGCGCATCAACCGTTACTCCAATAATACGACCCGGAAGTTGGCGTTTAAAATCTTCTTTACAAGCAAAATAGCCTGCCGAAGGACCGCCAAATCCCATAGGAAGACCAAAACGTTGGGTGGAGCCTACTACACAGTCGGCGCCCCATTCTCCCGGAGGAATTAAAATGCTCAATGCCAATAAATCTGCAACAACGCCCACAAAAATGCCTTTTGCTTGCACATCGGCAGTAAATTGTTTATAGTTGTGCACTTCGCCCCAGCTGCCCGGATATTGTAACATGGCGCCGAAGAAAGCGCCGTCAAGTTCTACTTTTCCTATTTCGCCCGTTACAACTTCAATACCTAACGGAGCCGCGTTAGTTTTAAGTACACCTAAAGTTTGCGGAAACACATCTTCCGGCACAAAGAACTTATTTACATTGTTTTTCACGGCATCGCGGCTGCGGCTGTTGTAAAACATCAGCATCATTTCGGCTGCGGCTGTTGCTTCGTCTAATAACGATGCGTTTGCCAGCGGCATTGCTGTAAGTTCCGTAATCATGGTTTGATAATTGAGCAACGCTTCAAGGCGACCTTGCGAAATCTCAGCTTGGTAAGGCGTGTAGGAAGTATACCAGCCCGGGTTTTCAAAAATATTACGCAAAATTACGGCAGGCGTAAACGTATTGTAGTATCCCATACCGATATAGGATTTATACAATTTGTTTTTCGAAAACATTGATTTTATCGTTTGCAGATATTCGCCTTCGGGCAAACCTTCGGGTAAGGGAAGCTGTTCGGACAAGCGAATGGTAGCCGGAATGGTTTCTTCAATTAATTTGTCTAAAGTCTTTACGCCGCAGGTATGCAACATTTTTTCAATTTCTACGCCTCGCGGACCGATGTGCCTAACGGTAAAATCGTCTTTTATCATGCTGATTGTTATTTGATTATAATGTAGTTTAATAGGTTTTAAAAACGAAGGGTAAAGATAGTAAAATTTTAAAACGAAAAAATCGTATCTTCGCCGCTCAAATCCTAATCGCCTGAAACATGTACAGTCTTTACCGTAAAGAGATTAAATCTTATCTCAGTTCTTTAATCGGCTATATTTTTATCGGCGTTTTCTTAATTATTGCCGGATTGTTTATTTGGGTATTTCCTAATATTAACAACGTTTTTTACACTAACGTAGCAAGTTTACAAGGACTTTTCGGCATTTCCAAATTCTTGTTTCTTTTCTTGGTTCCGGCAATTACCATGAGAACTTTTGCAGAGGAAAAACGGAGCGGCACTTTAGAGCTCCTCTTAACCAAACCGCTCACCGATACGCAAATTATTGCCGCCAAGTTTTTGGCTTCACTCACCCTGTTAGTCATTGCGTTATTGCCTACGTTGTTATATATAATTTCGATATATAACTTGGGCTCGCCTCCCGGAAATATTGATTTGGGAAGCACGTGGGGTTCTTATTTAGGACTTGTTTTCTTGGGCGCCACGTTTATCTCTATCGGCATATTTGCCTCAAGCACTACCTCAAACCAAATTGTGGCTTTTGTACTGGCTGCCCCGCTTTGTTTCATCATGCACTTCGGATTTGAATTTATTTACGATTGGGAAGTTTTGGGAAATATGGGATACTTTATTAAGAAGTTAGGCATTGATTATCACTATACTTCTATCAGCAGGGGCGTGATAGATACACGCGACATCCTATATTTTGTAAGCGTAATTATACTTTTTTTAATGGCTGCACGTATTATGTTAGTAAGTCGCAAATGGTAATCTTAATCTGCTCGCATGAAAAACCAAGTTAAATACAAACGATCGGCAATTATTACATTAGTATCGAGTCTCTTCATTTTGGTGGCGCTCAATATTATCTTCTCTTTTTTTTATACAAGAATTGACTTGACCGCCGAAAAAAGAAATTCGTTGGCACCTTCTACCGTTAAGCTGATAAAGGAGTTGCCCGATAAAATTTATATTAAAGTTTTTTTGGAAGGAAGAAACAATCCCGCCGATTATCAAATTTTTGCTCAAAAAACCAAAGAAATATTGGAAGAGTTTAGCAGGCATTCGTCTAATATTGAATTTGAAATGATTGACCCGATTGCAGGGAAAGATCAGGAAGAAGTTCATTCTATTTTTGGAGAATTTTATAAAAAAGGACTTTTTCCGGTTCCTATTTCAAGGGAAGATTATTCCACCACTTGGGTTGTTCCGGGCGCGTTTCTTACCTATCGCGGTAAAGAATATCCGGTTACGTTGGTTGTTTCCGATCCGAACGGTAGAGATTGGCTCGACTTTTCCATTCAAGAGTTAGAGTATAATTTGGTTTCTGCCATCCGGAATATAACGACGATATTTGCGCCGAGAGTGGCTTTTATAGAAGGGCACGGCGAACTCGACAGAATGACTACCTCGTGGATGGAGTGGCAGTTACGCCGCTATTACAAAGTGGACAGGGTTATGATTAACAACCAAATTAACAGCTTACGAGAAATTTATGTGAAAGACTCTGCCGAAGCGAAAATCGGAACGTATGGAAATAAATACGATGTGCTGATTGTGGCGCAACCCACACAGCCTTTTTCCGATATGGATAAATATGTAATTGACCAATTTATTATGAATGGCGGAAAAGTGCTTTGGTTAATCGATATGACCAATGCTTCGATAGACAGTTTGCAACATAGAAACGAGTTTTTTGCTACGGAAATGCCTCTACGACTCAACAGTTTGTTCTTTAAATATGGGGTTCGCTTGAATGCCAATTTAGTACAGGATCTAAACTGTCAAGGTATCCCCATCCAGTCGGGAATGATTGGAAATCAACCGCAATTCAAGACTTGGGCATTCCCTTATATGCCTGTCATTGTAAATTTTTCCACACATCCGATTACGCGGAAATTGAAATCCCTAAAATTTGATTTTGGAGGTACTATTGATTTTGTGGGCACCAATCCTGATATCCGAAAAACAGTGCTAGCCACCACATCCGAAAAAACAAAGGTGGTGCCTGTGCCTTCTATTGTTACGTTGAATGTAATAAAAACCCAACCCAATCTCCAAGAGTTTAGCCGTATGTATGAACCGGTTGCAGTATTGGTGGAAGGAAAATTTACCTCCGCTTTTAAAGGCATTTTGCCGATAGAATTCGACACCATCAAAGAGTTTGACTTCAAAACGGAAAGTCGTGAAACACGACAGATATTTGTTTCGGATGGCGATGTAATCCGTAACCGCTTTGATATGAAGAGCATGCAGCCCTATCCTACGGGCTTTGATGTCTATTCGCAGAGGCTCTACGATAATACGGACTTCCTTCTTAATTGTGTCAATTATTTAAGTGCAGACGACGAGTTACTCCAAATACGTGCAAAAAGTTTCAAATTAGGAACGTTAAACCCTGTTGCCGTTAAAGAAAAGAAAAACTTTTATATTTTGCTGAATACGATAGGTCCGTTGGCGCTTATCAGCATCATGGCAACGGTACTTATCCTATTTAGAAAAATGAAGTATAGTAGAAAAAGGCTAAATGCTTGAGATTCATTGTTTTGCTCGGAATGACACAAAAACCTTTCTCCTTTTCCCCGTTCGGCGGCGGTTCCGACCGCCGTCGCATTATTTTGGCAGATTCTATCTGTCTTACTTTCAAACAACAGTTATCCATCTCTTAAATAATCTTATAACAAGTCCATAGCAAATAATGTTCGCGAAAATAACATTTTTTTATTTTTTGTTAAACAGGTAGAACCTGTTTTGATAGCGCGACGGCGGTCGGAACCGCCGCCGAACAACAGCATCGCAACCTCAGGCGAACAGAGGTTGTATAGACAGATTGAAGTGTATTTGAGCAAGTAATCGTAAGGCTCCAAAGTAGCTTTTTACTCCTTCACCACTTTTTTCACCACCTGCCCCTTATCTGTTTCAATTTTTACAAAATAGATTCCCGCAGAAAAATGCGAAATATCAATTTGATTAGATGATGAGTTGATTAGATGATGAGTTGATATTTTTTTTCCATAAACATCTATAATTTCGATACTTTGAATTTTCAATTCTCCGGTTTCTATCGTTAGTATTCCCGTTGTTGGATTAGGGAAGAGTTTAATTTCAGGAGAAAGCATTGTTTCTTCAATTCCTACAAATTCTTCGAAATGGGCGATTAGGCTTACATCTCCTGTTACCGGAAAACTGAAAGAATGATCAGTAGAAATTACCATATCGTCTTGTGTCCAATTTACAAATCTATAGCCGGTACGGGCAGTAGCAGTTACGGTAGCGGGTTGCGTATTTTCGTACAAACCATCTCCTGTGGTATAGCCGCCCTCACTTAAATTCGGGAGGGTATGCAATACGAATCCTCTGTCTATTATATTCAAATCTTTCCAAATTTCTGCTTCTTGGTATGCCTCTACTGCGCTTGTGGGTACCAATAGATCAATGATAGGGCTACTACCGTAAAAGACAGAAGTGTCAATAGTAGGCGGTACCAAATTCAGTATAAGAAGAGCGGCAAGTTTGGGGCAATCAGAAAAAGCCCAATCTTCTATCGTTACAGAACTACTTAATATGATAACTTCCTCAAGTCTAAGGCAATCCGCAAAAGCTCTTTCACCAATAAGAGAAACAGTATTTGGAATCTCAATTGAGGTAAAGAGGCCGCATTTCTCAAATGCATTTTTACCAATCGTAGTAATCCCCTTTGGGATATCTATTGAAAGAAGAGAGAGGCAAGAAAAAAATGCCGAATTTCCAATACTGGTAACATTCTTTCCCATGTAAATCTGGGTAAGATTCAAGCAATCACGAAACGCAAAATTACCAATACTCTTAACACTGTTTCCGATTGAAACTGCAGCAAGATCAGTATGGAGACGAAAAGCATAGTTACCAATATTTTCCACTCCATCTTCAATTATAACGGCATAAGTATCGTCTCTGTATGCCAACCATGGCACCTGAGAAGTCGGAGTGTAGTCTCCCATTTTGCCAACCCCGCTAAAAGTAAGGATTCCATTTGAAAATTTCCAGGTGATATCTCCGGTGGTTCCGCTTTGGGAAAAAGTGGTGGTTATGCTGAAAAGCATGAGGGTAAGGAATAATAATTTTTTCATAATAAATTGATTTTAATATTTTTGCATTTTGTTAATTATTGTTTTGATTAGTGATGAAATTTGTAAGTAAGCTTAACATTTTCACCAAGGTCCCCATTAAGAGTAAAATTATGGGCATTTCCGGATTTCGTAATTTTCAGTGTTGCGTTTCTGCTATCTGACCAAGAGCCCACTAGAAGTCCATTACTGCTACCATAACTCATGCGAATAGATGCAATAATTTGTTTTTTATTACCATCCATCTTAAATGTACCTGTAGGCAAGTCTCCGTACCAACTATATTGATTGTACAGGTAAATACTTACACTTGTTCCATCAATGGAAGATCTAAAAGTAAGGTCCGATACATAAAGGCCAACCTCGTTTATCTCGTACCAATATTCAAATTCGTCTAGGAAGTAAGTTTGGCCATTGACTACCAATTTACCACTGTTTTCATTAATTTTTTCGCATCCTGTCATGCAGACTAAGGTCATGAAAATTATAATTAATCCTAATTTGAAGGGAAAGCCTATTCCGTGCCTATTGTAATTTTGTAGATTTTGTATTTTCATTTGGTTTATTTTTTTGTTAGCATTTTATAATACTTTTTAAAATAAGGCAATTTCATGTTTTATGTTCTTCATAAAACTGTTTTATTTTCATTCAGGTTACTCTCTCTTTGTACCATTAATAATATGGAAGGGAGTAAATTCACTCCCATGCTCAAATCCACGTTCAATATATACTTTGTTACTACCTTCAAAGTTTCCTTTTATTCCTTCGTATCTAGGGAGAGAAAAAGACAGAAGGCCTCCGGATTCACTAATCCACACCTCAAGTAGTGTAGTATTTTCCATATATTCAATTAAAAATGAAAGATAGCTACTGCCTATTTCTATTTTACCTGAATAATAAACGGTATCGGATGCCCAACCATCAATTTCATAATGATCACGCCAAAATCTCTTTACAACAAAATCCCAATCGCCAAAATAGTTTGCAGGATGCACTACCGTTCGACACCAGGCTGTAATATAGTTATTGTGGTTACTTGCTATAATATATACATGTCCGGCCGATAATGCGGTTACAACTCCATTGCTGTTCACTGTAGCTACTGCAGGGTTGGTACTCGTCCAATTTATTGTTTTATCAGTAGCATTGTTTGGATACAAAGTAGCAATTAATGTTTCCGTTTCACCGGGCGCAAGTGTAAGCTCAGATTTGTTGAGGGTTAGATCTGTTACCCATTTTTTGCATGAACTAAATGATACGCAAAAGGTTAGTAGCAATACCGCAACTGTCATGGGTTTTAAAAAGTTTCTTTTCATAAATTATTGTTTTTATACTATTTATAGAATTTTACGGCTTATAAACCACTGTTATTACATTACTTTCAATGCGACCTTGAAAAGCTTTCATATAATAGCGTAGGCAATCATGATAACTCAATTTCATAGAATATTCTCCAAAGTCATTATTTGATTGACTTGCCATATATCTTGAAGAAGGTAATAAATCTCCAAAATCCACACTAAAATAAAAATTGTATTTATCACCACTTTTTATAAGAACATAGTTTTCTTTCGTCTTTCTTCTGCCACCATGATTAATCAGCATTGGGGTTATCATACGGATTGTATCTTGAAAAAAAATTTCAAAATTCCACTTAGTTGCTTTAGGACGTGAAATATCACAAAATCTTTTATCTAATAAGTAAAGATCATCAATGGTATTATTTTCAATAGAAACGTTTATGATTGCGAAATCATAAATAGTATCTCTTGGAGTACTTATGGTTAACTTTATATCATTGAGTTGCGGTGATAATATGTAATTAGAAACATCGCAACTTGTTATGATGAGCGTTAAAAACAATAGAATTGCCAAATTTCGCATATTTGCACTGTAGATCATAAAAATAATTAGAAATGAAAAAATGGATTTAACAATATAAATGGGTTAAAAGGAGCAAAACCTCTATATCCATGATCATTCCTAATAATTCTAAGGGATCTTAAATAATCTCGCGATGTTGCTCCATGATACTGCATTTCAAGTTTATATGAATTTATCTCAAGCATATTTTCAAATCCTTTTTCATCAATTAAACGATATTCTTTAAACATTCTATAATCACGCATATGTTTTAGTTCGTGTTTAACTGTAGAAAAGGCATAGCCTCTATTTTCACTAAGAGCTGATGGCCCAATTTCTGCATAATCAAATCCATATTGATAGCGTCCATCATCAGTAAGGTCAGGGTTATATTGTATTTTCTCTCCATATTTTTTGTGTATAATGTCCATTTTCTTATTTACCGAATATCTGTCCCAAGTAGCATAATCAATCATAGATTTTGTAAACGACAAACCAAAAGCGGTTCCGAAAGAGATACCCATTCCTTTTGCGTATCTAATCCAATCCTCTCCGGTTATCTCTTTACCTTTAGTAAAAATATCAGTAAATAGCATTGATGATCCTCTTGATACTGCAGCTGTTAATCCTGTATAAGCAGCTTTACCCAAATACGTTCCAACATTTGCAGTAAAACTTGTAGATGCAACCGAAAACGTGGGAGCCATTAAGCCCATCCCTGCAAAAACAGCGCCACCTACTGCTGCACCCCCTAATTGCGCCCAACTAAATTTTTCTTGACGCCCAAGTGCAATATTTACTCCCTGAGAAACAGTATTAAAGGCAGCGCTCCAACAAGCTCCATCAATAATTACACCCAAACCAGCTAATCCGATGGGTGCTAGTAAGACGGAGAATATAAAATCGCCTGATGGGTCTGTATACATCAACGGATTGTTTCTTGCATAAGTATACCTATTAAAATCCTGCGTAAAACTACTATTCGCCACATACTTATCCGGCGAGAAGAACCTGCCGATTACAGGATCATACAACCGCCCATTCATGTTAATAATCTTGAAATTCGGGTAGTGCTCATGTCCGGTAAACCCACGTGAAACCAGTTTGAAGTCTAATGGAATTGGCTTTAGTTGCAGGGAGTCATTAGAAAATGGAAAACCATAAACCACATTGCCCCACGGGTCGAAAAAACTGCGCTGCCTCACTTGCTTGTTGGCATCGGTAATGGCGCAATAACTGCCCAAGTGGTCAGTGTGAATGTAGTACATATCGCCGGTGCTTTCGCCTCCGCTCAGCCTCCGGGTATTTAGCGCTACCACCCCATGGTCTCCGTAAATGTAGTTATAGTGCTTGGTAACTGTATAATTATTGGTCATCTCTATTTCGTAGTGTTTTGAAATATAGAGGTGCTTGCTTTCCACATTTCCGTTTTTATATTTATATGCCAGGTAACGTTGTTGATCATGCCTGTAACCAAGGAAAAGACTATAATCTCCTTCGGCAATATTAGAAGGCTGATTATAAACATTATAAATTATATCACATTGATTTGTGGAAATGGCAGTATTGCCATTCGGATCAATTCTACTTACAGCGTGAGGTTTGCTTCCGTAAAAGTACATTCCCACGGTAGAGTGGCTACCAATATTTCCGTTGGGTTCAAAGTAAAGTGTTTGGGTTAGTGTTGGTCTCTGCCCTATAGCGCCGGAGCTAATTTTGGTGAGCCTGTCTAATTTGTCGTATTCGTAAGTTTCCAACCGGTTTGTTACACTTTCGGAACGGGAAGTCATTAGCGCTTTGGTATCATAGGCATAACGGTAATTTAAAATCGCACTGTCCACAGAATAAATTCCTACAGGCAAACCCTTGAAATCAGGCTCTTCAATGCCAATACCAATATCAGATATTTTATTTCCGGTTTTAATGCGGGTAGGTAGTCCGTGTGGATTGTAAGTATAGTCGGTTACTACGCCATTGCCATACTCACAGCGCGTAGGAGCATTGTATTTATTTCGTGAATGTACTTTATAGATGAGGCTGTTATCACTGCTGTTTCTAATTTCACTTAACTTCCCGGTTGAAGTATAGTGGTAGGTAACGCTAAAATTATCGGGATAGGTAAGTGTGTCTAATTGTCCGGTAGGTGTGTAGGTGTAACGGAATATTTTATATCCTTCCACTCCTTTTTCAAGTTTACACAACCGACTATAAGCATCATAACTATAAATATCTGAAATGACACTGTTGCTAATTATTCTATGCAACTTTCCTTTACCTTTATTAGATGTGTCATAAACATATTTAATAACCTCCTTAGTAACATTGGAAACCTTATGCTCTTTTTGCATTACCCGTCCTAATACATCGTATTGATAGGTAGTGATATTGTTCTTTGCATCTTTTTGTTCTATTAATTCATTAAAACCGTTGTATTTAGAAGTGATTTCGCCTGCATTAGGCTCATCAATAGAGAGGCGGTTGCCCCACAAATCGGCCAAGATGGTGGTTATAGCCCTATTGGTTGTAATGGAGGTTCGATGCCGTGGCCTGCCATTTGAAATAATCATTGAGTAACCATAGGTGATGCTTCCTCCGTGGTCTGTAGCATTAATGATTCTTCCTAAAGCATCGTAATCTTTAGATGAGGAAACCGCCCGTAAGTTGTCGGTTACTGTAATTTTTCTTTTATCATATGAAAAAGACAAATCGGTGTAAGGTGCAATTTCCCGACTCTTTCTATCATGATTATCGTAAAAATATTGATGTACAATACCTTCGCTATCAGGCGATGTAATTTGGGGCAACATGCCAATTGTTTTTTCTATTTGCCCCTTTTTATTATAGATGGTTTTAAAATAATTGCCGTCATCCAAGCGGCACGCTTCCCGTCCTAAAATATCGTAATAAACCGTTAACTCGGGCGCTCCTGTTGCGGTAGTTTTGGTGCTATATTTGGCATTGGGCAAATTGGCAGATGCGTACCAATTTATCGAGATATTTGTTTGAGTGTTGTCGGGATAAGTTATTTTTGTGAGATTACCAAAGCTATCGTACTGATAAGCAGTGGTTAATCCGTTTATATCGGTTTCCGAGAGTTTATTGCCGGTTTTGGCATCATAGCTCATTGTAGCTTCGTGAAGCAAGTGATTTCTTGTTTTGGTAACAAAACGACCCGTAATATCATAATCGTAGTATTCTTTTCTGGATAAGCCTGTTGTGGAGATCGTTTTTTCTTTATATAGACCGGTTGGGGTATAATCACTGTAAGTGGTAGTAATAGAGCCGTCAAGATTTCCTTGCCGTACCCAATTTAAGCGACCGTTTCCAAAATAATTGTAGGTAATTGTATCGGCAATTGTAATATTAGGAGTAATTGCATATTGTTGTCTGGTAATAATCTGAGTAGGAACAGTTTTTTTCTGATATCCATTAATCGTTATGGTGTTGTAAGTGTACGTACTTGTTTCCGAATGCATCCAGGGTAAAGCGTTTCCAAAAAATGTTGTTGTGTTACTTGTTTTTACACGCCCATTTTCTAAAGTAGTAATGGTTTCGGTTTTGGTATCGGAAAGAAAATCTTGATTGGTTGTTAAACTATTATGTAAAATAAATCGTGGATTTGGTAAAGGAATAATATTGTATCCGTAAGAAATTTTATTAATCGTAGATGGAGCTACGTTTTTAGTAATATGTTTGTCGTAAGGCAAAAGCATTTCGCGATGAGAGTTTGTAAAATATTCATAATCTGTAACAAAGCTAAGGGAGTCGATCGTTGTAATATTATCTACGGTGTTTATCCTAACAAATTGTTTAAATCCTAAAAAGGCTCTTCTTTTTGAACTATACACAGGTTTATCATTTCCATATCTAAATTTCAATGTATTGATCCCACCAATTCCATTAGGAGTTTGAATTTCGGTGGCTAACTGCATAAAAGCCTTTTTACCCCTACTTAAAGAAGATAACATAAATGAAAGATATCTGGGTGTATAAGCAATGGTAATTTTCTTTTCTAAGCCATCCGTAATCTCTTTTACATACTCATATTGCTCATTTTTATTGAAATAAATTATTCTAGGATTAGCATCAGTTGTGGATTTTCTTAGAAGGAGGTCATTTTTCCCATCTCCGTTAAAATCACCTAAATGCCAGAAGCCTAAATCTTGATAATTTTCATTATGAATAGTGATAGTATTGTCATCTACAGATTGATAATCCCCATTTATACCTCCTTGTGAAAGATGAACTCTTACTGCTGTATAGTAATAACTGCCATTAGTGGTATAAACAGGTTGTAAGATATCATCTTTCCCGTCTCCGTTAATATCGGCAATAAAAAGAGGATATCTTGGCGCTCCTCCCGTTGTTTGCTTATTAAGACCTTGTAAAACATATCCCGATGTATAATACCCATCACCCAGTCCATATTTAAGCCTCCATTCACTGCCATTAAATGTGATGATATCTGTTATTCCATCTCCATTAAAATCTCCATGATAAAAATGATGCCATTTTGTTGGAAATCCGGTAAAAAAGACTTGTTCAAACCTTTGGTTAGCCGCTGAATATTCATAAATATATGTATTATATCCCATAGTAAATTGAAGATTAGCTTTCCCGTTACCGTTATAATCAATTACATGGATTTTTTTATCGGCACTCTTAATACTAATATAACTACATGTAAAGTCATTGTTAAAAAAACCTAAAAGAGTAATAGCAGGTGAAAGACTACATGCATACATAATATTTACTTTCCCATCCCCATTGAAATCTCCAAAATGAAGTTGCGAAAAGTTCTCGATTGGCTTGGTGACTCTTTTTACAAGATAATTACTTTCATATTCATATACATTAATCTCAAAAGTTCGAGTAGGAGTTCTCATATCTTCTGCCAAAATCAACGCGTCTCTCCCTTTTCCTGTATAATCACAACTGTAAGCGTAAGCTTTATAGCCACTTTGTTGCCCTGTTTGGTGCAAATAGAAAGTACCATTGGTGGGATTTTGAAGATATAATTCCCATGTTTTACCTAAAGCTCCTGTATTGTAACGCACATAATCAGTATATCCGTCACCGTTAAAATCGCCGGTAACAATGTTTCCGGACTTAATATCAGGGCGAGAGGTAATTTCAAAACCATAATGTTGTGCATTCCATGAAATAGTTGTTGCATCAAGTTGTGCACCACCTTCACCAAATAGTACTATGTTTTTCAGGTGTGCGGTGCGCTCCCTTGCATCGTTTAAGTTATAATTAAACTGATACTTGCGTACAACAGCATTATTATAACTTACTGTAATGGCGCTTAGCAATTTGGTTTGCGGTATGCCATAGCCTCCAACATAATAGGTATTCGGATGTAATGTATTGTTAATGTATGTAAATTCTACTTTGGCATAAGTTTGCATGCCGTTATCTGTATTGCCGGTGTAATTAATTTCATTAATCCAAATCTCATTATTTGCCTGCCCGTAATGAAAAGTCATATAATTATTGTTGGCATCCTTAATTTTGTTTACGTACCATCCTACATAAAGCAACTCACCACCGCCTTCTAATTTATGCTTGGAATTATTTGTGTTTGAGTTGTTTCCATATTCAATAATATTTCCATCATCAGTATAAACAGTAAAGTGTGTAGGAGAATGCCTAGGATTTGACCCGTGCGAATAAACACGTATAAAATTCTCCATCTCAGTAGCAAATTCACGTAGAATGCCATTAGCATTAATAGTACTTGTATTAATCAGGCGCTCGCCGTCAATAGCAAATACATTTGCAGTACCAAATTGTATCGCCGTTATATCATTGTCATAATAAGGGGTTTTTCCGCATCTTGTAATTGCCGATAATCCTGCTAAATTCCATTTCATCCCCAACAACCCCATGCCCCCCATGCTATTGTAAACAATAGACAAATTGGGCTGCGTGCCTTGCGTGCCCGGCACCACTTCTATGGGTATGGTATAAGTAGCCGCACCCATCGGCGAAACATCGATAACGCCGGGAATGGCGCCTACGGGATTAGAATTTTGTGCTTGTAGCATAGAACCGGTAGTGAAAATGATGTGCAAAAATAATATTATTAGGGTACGGTGAAAGCAAGTATTAAATAATTGTGTAATCATAAATTTTGAATTTTGAGTTTTGAATTTTTTGTTATTGTTTAATGATTTTCCACTCTTCTGTGCGGTGGTTGATCTGTACTTTCAAGAGATATGTCCCTTTGGGCAATCCTGCTAAAGAAACAGTGGTAGTTGCTGAATGTACCGGTTGTTCTTGCAAAAATTGCCCGGTAATTGAAAACAGTTTAAATGTTCCTGTTTGCAGATTTTCCATGTTGGAAATTTCTAAGGTTATTTTTTCGGTAGTGGGATTAGGGTAAATTTTCATTTCCACTTGCGCAATTTTTTCTACAAAATACTCCGGTACAAAGAGTTTTGTTGTTGTAGAATCCTCCGTTGGTGATGACTTCCAATCCGGCAGATAAACTACTTTACGGCACACACGGTTGCCCGCATCATCGTACTCGTAGCTAAAGTTTAGTCTGCCGGGTTGCGCCATACATAGTAAGGGAATGCTTAGCCATAGTAAACAAATAATTTTTCTTTTCATAAGGTTTTTGTTTTACGTCCGCTCCTGTGCAGACAATTGTTAATTGGTTTATTTTTAAGGATTAAGATTTTATTGTAGTCAAATTTTAGAAAATAAAAAACGTGGTACTTTTTTATTTACACATAAGGCCTTCAACTGCCAACTACAAAATAAGTAAAGTCCACGCTTGGCGTGAACGTTTACTACTTTACTTTTTGTAGTTTTTGACTTTTATAGAAAAATCAAAAATAAATTTGTTGAAGAATTTATGTGTAAAGCAAAGCAAAAACGCTTTAATTTTTAAGAAACAAAGAACGCTGATTTACGAAGTGATGTAAGTGTTTGAAAAAAGAGTGATGTAAAGAAATCAAGCGTAAATCGGCTGCAAAAATAAGTGTTTTTTATTTGTATATGAAAAAAATGGAACTTAAATAGGCTTTTTTGTCCTATTTAAGTTCCATTCGCCATAAATTGAAAGCTTTATCGCAAAAGCCGAATTAGTAAGTAACAGCAAAATCTGTTCTCTTCTACCTTTCTAGGTCTTCTGTTTCTGCTTCTTAGCCGCCGGAAACAACACATTATTCAAAATAAGCCTGTAACCGGGCGAATTGGGAAACAGATTCAAATCGGTAGGAGGATCGCCCACAAAGTGTTGATAATCTTCCGGATCATGACCGCCGTAAAAAGTAAACATGCCGTTTCCGTAAGTGCCGTGAATATATCTCGCCTCATCAAAAATTTTGGTTTCTCCAAGAATTACGATGTGCGGTTTGATTCTGTTGTTGTTAAAAGCAGTGGTTTGTCCCATAAATCCCGGAATCACTTTTTGATGATTTTGTGTGAGCATGGTGGGCACGGGATCCCATTTTGCCGAAAATTCAAACAAGGTAAAAAAATCGTTCTTTTTATTTTGAACGTGCATTGCAGGATTTACATCAATATCGGAGATCTCGTAAATATAAGGATTGGTAACGAGAATAAAATCGGTGAAAGCAAAACAGTTATCGTAGTTTAATTTTTGCTGCGCTTGCGGATCCATTGGATCTCCGTCGAAAGGCGTATCGCAAATATCTATACCATCGGCGGCAAGCGCTACATCAAAACTATCCGGCGCCGAGCACATGGCAAACATATAACCGCCGCCCATTACAAAATCGCGAATCTTTTTGGCTACTGCCAATTTTAACTGTGACACTTTTTTAAAACCTAACCTTGCTGCAGTAGCTTCCTGATTTTTAACATCTTCTATGTACCAAGCGGCATTTTTGTATGCAGCCCAAAACTTTCCGTATTGCCCGGTAAAATCCTCATGGTGCAAATGCAACCAATCGTACTTCGGAAGCACGTCGTTCATCACCTCTTCATCATAAATCATATCGTAAGGAATTTCGGCGTAAGTTAAAGCTAAGGTTACCGCATCGTCCCAAGGCAATTTGCTTTTAGGCGTATATACTGCAATCTTAGGTACTTTGGTTAGCTTAACTTCGTCCATGTTGCTTTCGGTAGCTGCAATTTCATTCAAAATAGCTGCGGCTTGCACATCGGCAATTACTTGATACGATACTCCGCGAATGACACACTCATCTTCAATTTTAGAATTATAGGTCATCATGAAGCTTCCCCCGCGATAATTGAGTAACCAACTCACATCAATGTCTTTAGCAATAGTAAAATACGCAATTCCATATGCTTTTAAATGGTTTTTCTGTTCTAAATCCATAGGAATTAACAAATAAGCGGCATGAGCACAAACTGTTGATAACAAAAATGTTACGATAAAAATAAAATTTTTGAGTTTCATAGTATGAGTTTTGTTACTAAACGGACAGAATGTTTTTTTATTGGGTTGATGCTTTTAAATCAGGGCAAAATTTTCTAAATCTCTTGGGCGTTCCGGCTTCCCCCGCTCACCAGGCAGACAGCCTTTTCGTCCATACACACAATGTGATATTTGTAACACATTGTGTGAGATGCATATTCCTTCTCCTTTTAAGGAGAAGGTGGCAGACGGCGGCTTGCCGCCGGATGACGGAAGAGGTTGCATAAAATATTTTTCTAAAAAACATAGACGTGCTGAAATTTAGGTTTATAAGGTATTATCTTTGTATATCACCTTTTCCGTCATCAAGCGGCGGTTAATTTTTTAGAATTTTAAAGAGTTAGTTGCCGCTTGCTGCCACCTTTTCCTCAAAGAGGAAAAGGAATTTGCGCTTGCACACAATATGTCGGGTAATGGCAGACAGGCTGCCTTCCTGCGTTAGCGATTGCAGCGGATACCCCGCAGCCGAAGGCGAGGAGTAGTAGCGGAAAGCGCGACCCGAACGTGGGTTGGATGATAGAGAGGGAGGTGAGGGGAACGCCCAAAAAATAAATAATAATAATTTTATTCGCTTAAAATCATTAAATTCCGCGTATATACAATTTATTCTATTTTTGTGCCCTTTATTCCGAACGAAATGAGGAATCTCGTTCTAAGCTGTAAATTATATTAATAAAAAATAAAAAACTTATGAAAAAAACACTATTTCTTCTCAGTGTGCTGTGTGCACCTGTCGTCGCATTTGCCGGCGAGGCAGATTTAGAGCTGCCCGATTTTACCAGTATTACTTTTTTTAACGGCGCCATTACAGGCTGGTCGCTTTTAATTTGGGGTTCAATTATTGTATTTTTCGGATTGTTCTTCGGCTTATATCAGGCTGTTAACATAAAAAAATATCCGGTGCATAAATCTATGGCAAATATTTCGGCTACCATATACGAAACGTGCAAAACATATTTGTTACAACAAGGAAAATTTTTATTGATACTGTTTGCCATTATCGGCGCAGCTATTGTTTTCTATTTTGGATTTTTGAGCGGAAAGGGAGCCGGCGATGTACTTACCATATTGCTTTGGACCGTGCTCGGTATTTTGGGCTCTTATGCAGTAGCTTGGTTCGGAATTAAAATCAATACTCTTGCCAATAGCAGAACCTCTTTTGCCTCCTTGAAAGGAAAGCCGTGGAATGTGGTTTCTATCCCGCTTCAATCGGGAATGAGCGTGGGCTTATTGTTAATTACAATAGAGTTGATATTGATGTTAATCATCCTTCTTTTTGTGAACGCAAAAAGCGCCGGCGCCTGTTTAATCGGGTTTGCTATTGGAGAATCGCTGGGTGCAAGTGCGCTCCGTATTGCCGGCGGTATTTTTACTAAAATTGCCGACATCGGTTCCGATTTAATGAAAGTGATTTTCAAAATTGGCGAAGATGATCCGAGAAATCCGGGAGTGATTGCCGATTGTACCGGCGATAATGCCGGCGATAGTGTAGGTCCTACCGCCGATGGTTTTGAAACGTACGGAGTAACCGGCGTGGCGCTAATTTCGTTTCTCGTGCTTTGTATGCCGTTTCATCCCGAAATGCAAGCGCTCCTAATTGTTTGGATTTTTGCTATGCGTATTCTAATGGTATTTACCTCCGTATTTTCCTATAAAATCAATCAAATGATCTCCGTAGCCAAATACAAAAATGCAGACAACTTTGACTTTGAGGCTCCTTTAACTTCTTTAGTTTGGATTACATCTATTGTTTCGATTATCGTTACCTACATTATTAGTTATATATTACTTAATAATAACAGTCAGATAACAAATTGCCATCCCGACTTATGGTGGAAGCTATCTACCATTATCAGTTTAGGAACGTTAGCGGCAGCGGTGATTCCGGAGTTTACCAAAATTTTCACCAGTTCGCGCTCTAAACATGTAGAAGAAGTGGTAACGGCTTCGCGCGAAGGCGGCGCCTCGTTAAACATTCTTTCCGGTATGGTTGCCGGTAATTTCAGCGCTTTTTGGAAAGGAATTGTTATGGTAGGATTAATGCTGGGCGCCTTTATGGTTTCTAATCAAGGATTAGAAATATTTGGTGCGTATTCTTCCATTTTTGCGTTCGGTTTGGTAGCGTTCGGGTTTTTGGGAATGGGTCCTGTTACCATCGCTGTGGACAGCTACGGACCGGTAACCGACAATGCGCAATCAGTGTTTGAGCTCTCGCAAATTGAAAAAATTGACGGTATTGAAAGTGAGATTGAAAAAGATTTCGGATTTAAACCCGATTTTGAAAAAGGTAAATATTTCTTGGAGGCAAACGACGGCGCCGGAAACACATTCAAAGCTACGGCAAAGCCGGTGCTTATCGGAACGGCGGTTGTAGGTGCGACTACTATGATTTTTGCCATTATTTTATTGTTAGACAATTTGGGTTTATTACAATTAAGTTTGACCGACGCTCCCGTACTTCTTGGATTTATTACCGGCGGTGCAGTAATTTATTGGTTTAGCGGTGCATCTATGCAAGCGGTAACCACAGGAGCTTATCGTGCTGTGGAGTTTATTAAACGAAACTTAAACTTGGATAAAAAAGAAGCGGATATTAACGACTCGAAAACCGTGGTGAAAATTTGTACCCAATACGCCCAACAGGGAATGTGGAACATTTTTATTGTGATCTTCTCTTTAACTTTAGCATTTGCCTTTTTCGATCCCAACTTCTTTGTTTCTTACTTAATCTCCATTGCCGTATTTGGATTATTTCAGGCAATGTACATGGCAAATGCCGGCGGCGCGTGGGATAATGCCAAAAAAGTGGTTGAAGTAGATTTGAAAGAAAAGAACACCGAATTGCATGCTGCTTCCGTGGTAGGCGATACTGTGGGAGATCCCTATAAAGATACCACTTCTGTGGCAATGAATCCCATCATTAAGTTTTCTACTCTTTTCGGATTATTGGCGGTAGAGATTGCTATTACTATGAAATTGGCTGCACAAACAGCAGGAAATCGCGACTATACTCCCTATATCGGAGTTGGATTCTTAATCATCGGATTAATTTTTGTATATCGTTCTTTCTACGGTATGCGGATCAAAAAAGGATAACTTTTAATAATTTCTCACTGTACTTTTTCTTCGAAACGATAAGTACAGTGAGAAATCGTAATATTTTTAACAAAAAAAATCACATAAAAAAAAACATATTAAAAAAAAAATATCTTTGCATCTCGTTGGGTAGTATGTAAAATAGTACCCGCAATGTTGAATATAGACAAAGAAACTAACCCTACGGGCAAGGGATAATTGCCTGATATGATGTATATTAAAATGATATTAAAGAAAATAATTAAACAAAAAAATAGTAACAATTAAATTTTTAAACGATGAAAAAATTTACGATTTTTCTTCTATTTTTCCTACTTTTTGTGGGATTTAGCCATGTAAATGCGCTAAGCAAAACTGATGTCACTGAGAGTTCGACTCAAATTTCCACCCTTCACACGGTGAGAATAGAGGGACCTACTTCCGGTTGCGTTGGTGATGTAATAACCCTTACTGCTGTGGTGACGGGAAACCTTGTAGGTTTGGACACCACGCTACAATGGAAGCAAGATGCTCAATACCTTGTTGCAAAGGGCCAAGTCTACACTTTCACTGTGAGCGATACCGTTCAAATTTTGGAATTTGTAGTGGAGCTTAATCCTGCAGATTGTGAATTGGTTACCTCTCCGGTGTTCCAATTCCAAGTACTTCCAAAAACACTACTTTTGGTTGATGATTACTTTATTTGTGAAGACGGCATGGTGCAAGTATTTGCCAATCCTCTCATTTTTGGCAATGGCCAAGTTTATCGTTATATTTGGTACGATACCGACGGCATAACCGTTCTTGATACGACCTATGTAAATAGTAGATTATTCAATTATGCTGATATTACATTTGGCGCCGGAGACACTGCTACATATTATGTAAAAGCAGATATGCTGGATGCTGCCTGTAGTGCCGAATTAACATCATTTAATATTATAGGGCAAGGCGCTTTGCTTCCGATATCAATTACTGCTACACCCTCTGTAGTTTGTCCGGGAAGCCTTGTCTTTTTCGAATTAGACGATCCAAATAACTATGGAATTCCAACCGTATCTTGGTGGATAAATGGTTTTGAAGTACCGGGACAAAGTTTAACTTATTTAAACATTCCTTTCCATACAAGCGGAACTCATTATGTAGTGGCACGTTTAACATATCCGAACAATAACTGCGAAGTTGTTGCCGACAGCGTTGAAATTAATGTGGTGCCTGCTCCAACTGTAGCGATTACGGGAAATCCGCTATATTGCTCAGCTGCAGCTAATGTGAAGCTTTTTGCAAACGTATTGCCTGAAATAGTAGCCACCGATACAGCATATACTTATCAATGGTTTGAGAGCAATGCACTTATTACACCACTTCAAACAGCAGATAGTTTAGATCTTATCGGTGTTCCGGCAAGACCTTTCCCATATAACTATACCGTACAGGTAACCGATACAATTACCGGTTGTGTAATAATGAGTGACGTATATCAGGTAATGGTTCAACCACGACCTGTTGTTCCTGTTATGGCAAATTACGACACCATTTGTAATGGAACACCTGTAACCTTAACCGCTCAGGTTGCTTCTTCTCTTGAATTAGCTTTCCAATGGTACGCACTTCCGGGTGGCAAAATTACCGGCGCTATTTCTAATCC